>CAYYDO010000009.1:0-23099 GCA_964470595.1 uncultured Burkholderiaceae bacterium
GGCCGCCTGGCCCTTGACCATCATGTAGCCCACGCCGGTGGAGGCCACGATGAGCTCGGCGCCCACCAGGGACTGCCAACCCAGGCCTGCGGAGATGCGCAGGCCCGCCACGATCGAGGGTACGGCCGCCGGCAGCAGCACCTGCGTGATGGCCCGCAGCGGGCCGGCGCCCAGCATGCGCGCGGCTTCGATGTACTTGCCATCGACGTACTTGGCCCCGCGATGGGTGTTGATGAGGACCGGTGGGAAGGCCCCCATGAAGATGATCAGCACCGGCCCGCCGATGCCGGTGCCGAACCACAGCGCGGCAAAGGGCACCCACGCGATCGGGGCCACGAACCGCACAGCCTCGAACAGCGGTGTGACCAGGCGGTCGACCCAGGGGAAGTAGGCCATCACCAGGCCCAGCGGAATGCCCACCACGACGGCCAGGCTGAAACCCAGCGCGTAGCGGCCCAGGCTGGAGGCCAGATGCGCGCCCAGAGTGCCGCCGGCAAAGGGTTGCACCAGGATGTCGGCGAAGCGCTGGATGACGTCCCAGGGGGCCGGCAGGAACTGCCGGGAGGTCAGGCCCGACAAGGCAGCGACCGACCACAGCAGGATGAAGCCGGCGGCACCGGCCACCGTGAGCGTGAGCCATTCGCGGCGCGGCAGCGGCGGGCTGAGGATCATGCCGCGGCCCTCCACGGCATGGACCGGCGCTCCAGCCAGCCCAGGCCCAGGGTCATCAGCCAGCCGCACAGGGCCACGCTGATCATGCCCACCAGGATCATGGCGGGGTAGATGTCCTGCGCACCCTGGTTGAGGATGGAGCCCAATCCGGCCACCGCCCCCACCAGTTCGGCGGCCACGAGCGTGGTCCAAGAGGCCTGAAGCGACAGTCGAAGGCCGGTGAAGATGCTGGGCAGTGCACCGGGGATCAGCACTTCGCGCCAGTGGCGCCACCCGCGCACCGAGAGCATGGCAGCCGCCTCGAAGATCGGGGTGTCGATCTGTCGCACACCGGTCCAGCTGTTGATGACCGAAGGCACGAAGGCCGACACGAAGATCACCATCAGCTTGGCCGAGTCACCCAGCCCCAGCCAGACGATGGCCAGCGGAATCCAGGCCAGGGGGGGAATGGGGCGCAGCACCAGGAAGACCGGATTGACCAGCGCTTCCACGCGGCGGCTGGCGCCCATGGCCAGGCCGAGCACCACGCCGACGGAGGAGGCCACGGTGAAGCCCATCACCACCAATCGCACGCTGCGCAACACATGTTCGTGCCAGCGCGCATTGCCATAGCCGTCGCCCACGATCTGCTGGAAGGCTGCCCAGACCTCCGAAGGGGTGGGCAGGCGCGCCGGTGAGACGATCCCCCACCAGACGGTGCTGCCCTGCCACAGCACCAGTGCCAACAGCACGGCCAGCGCCGCCCATGTGGCGCGGGATGCAGCCGAGGTGGCGCCGGAAGCGCCGGCAGGCGTGGAGACTGCGGGGGCGGCGGAGGAGCGTGAGTTCAGCGGTGATGCCATGCGTGCAGACGCGAGCCGGCGTCAAGGTGACGTCGTGACCAAACTGTAAGCGCTTGCAGTTTTAATCCGGTTTGGTAACCTGTCAAGCATCCAGGAGCGCTGGTATCCCCGGGATTTTCCCTTGGAACCCTCGCCAAATTTATCTCCTGCAGACGTCTCCTTTTCGTAAGCGCATACAGTTTTCCCGTGCCCCGACCCTCTTCTGCCCACCTCCATCGGCCCGCTGGCGCCCGTCCGCGCATCAAGGACGTGGCCGACGCGGCCGGGGTGTCCACGGCCACCGTCTCGCGGGTGCTCAATGGACTGACGGTGCGCGCGCCGCTGCTGGCGCGGGTGCAGGCGGCGGTGGCCGAGCTCGGCTACGTGCCCAATGCCGGCGCGCGTGCCCTGATGCTCGACCGCAGTGGCACCGTGGGGGCCATCTTTCCCACGGTGGACAACGCCATCTATGCCAAGGCCATCGACGCGTTGGAGGAACGGCTGGGCGAGGAGGGGCTGCAGCTGCTGATCGCCACCAGCGGCTTTGACAGTGGGCGCGAGATGCACCAGGCGGTCAACCTGGTGGGGCGCGGTGCCGATGCGCTGGCCCTGTGCGGCGTGGGTCAGCAGCCGGCACTGCGGCAATTCCTGCGCCAAAGGGGCACGCCCGTGGTCCACGTGATGAGTGTGCCCGGCCCTGACGAGGACATGGTGTGCGTGGGCTTCGACAACGCCAAGGCGATGTCGCTGGCGGTGCAGTATCTGGTCGATCTGGGACACCGCGACATCGCGGTGCTCGCGGGTCTGTCGCGCGACAACGACCGCGCCCGCTCGCGCCTTCAGGGCGTGCACGATTCGATGCGCCGCGCGGGTTTGACGCTGCCGGCCCACCGCATCGTCGAGCGTGCCTACAGCCTGGACGCCGGACGCGATGGCCTTCGTGCCTTGATGAGCCCACCGGCCGTGGGCGGCGGAAGGACCGGTCGCGGCGCCCGCACCACATCGCCCCCCACCGCCGTGGTCTGCGGCAACGACGTGCTGGCCTTTGGCGCCCTGCTCGAGGCCCGTCGCCTGGGCCGGGAGGTCCCCCGCGACCTGTCCATTCTGGGTTTCGGTGATCTGGAGCTGGCGCATCACCTGGAGCCTGGCATCACCACCATCAGCGTGCCCACTGCCGCCATGTGGCGCATCGCGGCCGAGCGGCTGATTGCAATGCTTCGCGGCGAGGCCGTTGCGTCCGTGACGAGCATCGACGTGACCCTGGTGGTGCGGGGCTCGACCGCACGCGCCCGTCGTCGCTGAAGGGCCTTTCCTCATGGAGTCAGAGCCCCCACCACGGGTGGCTCAGCAGCACCCACAGCGCCAGCCAGACCGTTTCCGACACGATCATCGCCACCGGCACCCAACCCAGCTTGAGCAGGTCGGCGATCTGGGTCTTGATGCCGATGGCCGCAATGGCCAGAACCAGGCACGCGCGCGATGCGTGGGCGGCCGCCGTGCTCACGGGCTCCGCCACCCAGCCTGCGCTGTTGATGGCCACCAGCGCCACGAAGCCCAAGAGGAAGCCCGGGACCAGGCGCTGTCCCCCGATGGCCGTCGATACGCCGCCGCTGTGCTGATGGCGCAGGCTGGCCAGTGCGGCCACCACGAAGACCAGGGGCACCAGCAGCAGCACGCGGAACAGCTTGACGATGGTGGCCGTGGCCGTGGCCTCATGGTGACCCCCTCCGTCGATCAGGGCTGCTGCCGCGACCACTTGCGCCACGTCATGGATCGTGGCGCCCAGGAACACGCCGCTGTCGTGCACCGACCAGCCTTGCCACTGCGCCATGGCCTGCGCGATCGGCGGGTACAGCACCATGGGCAGCGTGGACAGCAGCGTCACGCCGGCCACCACCAGCAGGGTGAAGCGCTCGTTGTCCTTGGTGGGCGGCAGCACCGAGGCCACCGCCAGCGCGGCCGAAGCGCCGCAGATGGCCACCGATCCACCGGCGATCAAGCCCTCGTCCACCGGCCGCCGCAGCACGCGGGCCAGCAGCAGACCCAAGGCGACGGTGGTGAGCACGCCCAGCGCCACGGTCAGCGCCGTCGACCCACCCAATTGCGTGACCTGTTCGACCGTGATGCGCGCGCCCAGCAGCGCCACGCCCAGCCGAAGCACGTGGCGGCTGCACGCATCGATGCCGGGCTTGATCCGTTCGTCGGTGGCCAGGAAATTCAGGCTCATGCCCAGCAGCAGGGCGTACAGCAGCTGCGGCCCGCCGAGCTGGGAGGACAGGAAGGTCGCCGCCAGGGCGACCAGCGCGCAGATCAGTGCGCCGCGGCCCATCGGTGCCGCTCAGGCTCCGGCTCCGGCAAAGGAGCGGATCTGCGCCAACAGCGCATCGGGCACCTCCACGCCCTGCGTCTGCGCGCGGCGTTCGAGGTCCAGGCGGCGCGCACCCGGCAGGCGCACGCCCTCATCGGTGAGCATCTCGGTCAGCAGCACTTCCAGGCGGCTGAGGTAGCTCTCGCGGCCGGCCAGGGCATCGGGGTCGATGAGCAGGAATGTTTGGCCGATTCGCGGTTGATTGCCTTCATCCACGAAAAATGACGATGCCTCGAAGCCGAACTGCGCGCCGATCAGGGCCGTGACCAGCAGCTCCACCACCAGGGCGAGCATCGCGCCCTTGGGGCTGCTCACGGCCCCGATGGGCAACATGGAGCCCGCCATGCCGGCCTTGGGGTCGGTCGTGGGCTGGCCTTGTGGATCGAGTGCCCAGCCTTGCGGAATCGAGCGCCCTTCCTTGGCCGCCACCATCAACTTGCCGCGGGCCACCTCGGACAGCGAAAGGTCGATCATCAGGGGGTCGCCCGCACGTCGCGGAAACACCGCGGCCACCGGGTTGGTGCCCATCACGGGGTGGCGGCCCCCGGCCACCGGCATGGCCGGCTCGGTCAAGTCGCTGGTCTTCCAGCTGGCCACCCTGACCGATGTGCACTGGCACATGTCAGGCGAGGTCGTGCTCATGACCATTCTTGGCGGCATTGGCTCGATACTCGGCCCCATCGTGGGCGCGGGCGTGGTGATCGGGCTGCAGAACTACCTTGCAGGCATCGGCTCATTCAGCACCATCGTGCTGGGCGCGATCTTCGTGGTCTGCGTGCTGGCTTTCCGCCGGGGCATCGTGGGTGAGTGGCTGGCCTTTCTGGAGCGGCGCAAGGAGGCCGCTGCCCAGCAGAGCCCTCGTCAGCCCTGAGATGCCTGCTCGCGGGCAAGCCGGATCGCCCGCTCCGAGGGAAGCCACAGCACGGTGAATGCCGTGCAGCAGGCGATCACCGCCATGGCGGTGAGCAGTGCATCGAAACCCGATGACTTCACGATCGGCCCGAGCAGATAGACCGCCAGGCTCGACACACCAAACGAGGCAGCCAGTCGCACCCCGGTCACACGGCTGCGCATGCGATCGTCGACATAGCGCACCACCACCGCATCGATGAACGGGATCGCGCCGAAAATTGCAGCCATGTAGCCGAGTGCACAGGCAAACAGCAGCCAACCCTGCGCGTTGGCCGCCAGAGCGAGCAGCAGGATCTGGAAGAGCGCCATGCACAGGTACAGGGGTTTCATCCCGACGTGGTCCATCAGATAGCCCACGGCCACCTGGGTAAAGGCTGCGGTGGCATAGATGCCCGCCAGCAGCAGACCGAGTGTGGCGGGATCGTTCACGATGCCCACGAAGCGCTCGCGCAGCAACTCGCCGTTGCCATTGGTGGTGAAATTGAAGAGCAGGGCCCCGGTGGTCGAGGTGACCGTGACCACCAGCAGCGCGCGCACGGCGATATGTCGTGGAATGCTCTGGACGGTCGAGGACTTCTTTCCCGGTGCCTCGGCCTCGGGTGGTGCCACACGTGCAAAGGCGATCCCCATCAGGGCCGAGAGCAGCGCAGGCAGCAGAAAGGCCGCACGCCAGCCGAAGTACTGCACCATGAAGCCGGTGAAAATGGCGGCCAGGGCCAGGCCCATATTGCCGGCCAGATTGTTCCAGCCGATCACGCGCCCCGGCCGCGCCGCATGACGCAGCAGCATCGGAATGCCCACGGGGTGATAGATCGAGGCGAATGCACCGCGCAGGGTGAGCGCAACCGCCATCTGCCACGCATTCTGCGAGAGTGCGGCGGCAAGACACGATATCGAGATGCCCGCAAAGAACACCAGCATCATCTTGCGTCGGCCCCAGAGATCGCCAAGGCGGCCGGAGGGCAGGGAGCCCAGGCCGAACATCACGAATGCGCCTGCAGCGTAGGGCATCAGGTCTTCCCAGCGTGCGATGCCAAACTCGGTCGCGATGGTGCCCACCGCCGAGGCAAACACCAGCAGCACCAGATGATCCAGTGCATGCGCGCCGTTGAGCATGAGCGAGGTGGCTCTGTTCATCATCATGATTGTAAGTTGCAGGGGCTTGCTGCGGCTTGCCTATCGATGTCCGTGTGCCTGCAGGCGCCTGTTCCCCAATGACGCTGGCTTGCCCAAAGACGCGCGCCTGACCATACTGATCGTCCTGCTGATTCACGCCCCGACGCACACGACCATGAACATGAATGCCGAACAACGTCAGGCCATGACGATTGCCCTGTGGGTGATCCTGATCTCGGGCTGCCTGATCGGCATGATCTCGTTTGGCATACGTTCATCCTTCGGGCTCTTCGTCGATCCGGTTTCCGGGCCGGCCGGCTTTGACTACGGTCGCGAGACCTTCGCATTCGCCCTGGCCCTGCAGAACCTTTTCTGGGGCCTTGGTCAGCCGCTTGCGGGCGCGCTTGCAGACCGCTTCGGTCCCTGGAAGGTGATGGCCGGTGGCGGATTGATCTTCGCAGCAGGGCTCGCGCTGATGTCGGTCTCCAGCACGCCCGGAAGCATCGCACTGACCGCCGGCATTCTGGTGGGGCTCGGCATGAGTGGTGCCGGGCACAACACCGTGATGGCCGCCTTTGCTCAGGTCATGCCGACCTCACGCAGGGCATGGGCCATGGGGCTGGCGGCCTCGATGGCCAGTCTGGGTCAGTTCCTGATCGTGCCTCTCGGGCAGGCCTTCATTGACGCCTACGGCTGGGTCACGGCGATTCTGATTCTGGCCACGGCCATGGCCACCACGCCCGCGCTGGCGCTGTCGATGCGCCGCTCGGGCAGCACATCGCAGAGTCATGCACAGGCCAGCATCACGGCCACCGCCGAGTCCTTCCGTCAGTCCCTGCAGCAGGCTTTCGGTCATGGCAGCTACTGGCTGCTCATGGGCGGTTTCTTCGTGTGCGGTTTTCAACTCGCCTTCATCACGGCCCACTTTCCATCGTATCTGGTGGACAAGGGTATTTCGGCGTCCACCGCCAGCTGGGGTCTGGCGATGATCGGCCTGTTCAACATCGTGGGCAGTTATCTCAGTGGCCCCCTGAGCGATCGCTGGTCGCGCAAGACAGTCCTGGCGCTGATCTATTTCCTGCGTGCGGTGGTGATCACACTGTTCTTGCTTGCACCCCTCTCTGGCACGACGGTACTGATTTTCGGTGCGGCCATGGGCGTGCTGTGGCTCTCCACGGTGCCGCCCACAGCGCAACTGGTGAGCATCATGTTTGGCAACCGTTATCTGTCGATGCTGTTCGGCTTCGTGTTCCTGTCGCATCAGCTCGGCGGCTTTGCCGGTGTCTGGCTGGGTGGGCAGATGTTCGCCGCCAGCGGCAGCTATCTGCCGATCTGGTGGGGTGCGGTTGCCCTTGGTATTGCCGCCGCACTGCTCAATCTGCCGATTCGCGAACAGTTGTGGGTGCCCAGAGCGAACGCGTCCAGTGCGGCGCGCGTTACGCGCTATCCGCATCGGGGTGCCCTGCTGCTGATGCTCTCATCCGCGCTTGCCGGTGTGCTGATCTGGATCGGTGTGCAGTCGGGTCGCCCCGAGCAGCTGCCCACTCTGGTCTGGTCGGCTGGTGTGCCGGATGCGCGGGTGATCGAGGCCAGTCCCATGGTGCTCGATCGGCTTGGTCAGGGCTGGTGGTGGGTCTATGCCGCACCGGCCGATCGTGAGCGTTTGCGCGATCAGGGTGTGCGCATGGCGCTGGCGCTGCCCACGCCTCTGGCACAGATGGCGGGCTGCTCATTGCCGGCGCAGGTAAGCGCCCGATAGGGCATTGCGTCGGAAGGCTCGTATGCGGCCTTCCCGGCGAAAGCCTGTCGACTCACTTTCGCTGAGCGTTCAGAACGCCTCTTTTTCCGCTTCCAGATAGGCCAGGCTGGTGTACTTGCCGATATTCGATTCGAAACCACGGGTGCGTGCCGCGCGCGAGGCCACACGCGGGTCTTTCAGCACCATGTCCTTTGCAGCCGAAAAGTCCTTGCCATCCTTGACGGCCTGCAGACAGGGCTCCCAGATACCGGCCATCAATTCGCCGTAATCCCTGAGCAGACCCCGGCCGGGATTTCCGTGTCCGGGCAGCCAGAGCTGATCACCTGTGGTCTTCTGCAAACTCTCGTAGTACCTGAAGGTGCCGGGGTAGGAGCCGTCATCGATATTGGCGATGCGGTTTTCCATGGCGATGTCGCCGATATGGGTGATGCGGTCTTCGACCACCTCGACACTCAGATCGCAGGGCGTGTGCGCCGTGCCGTAGAAGTGCATGCGCAGGCGGGTATCACCAAAATCGAACATCTGCCCGTGGCGCACCACGGTGTTGGGCGGCACGATCCGCGTGCCGATCGTGGCCTGATTCGTCCAGCGCTCCATCAGGCTGCGCCACAGATTGCCTTCGGTACCCTGGATGCGCGTGATGTTCTCCTGAAGCGAATAGATGGGCACACCGGGATACGCCTCGGAAAAGGCATGGTTACCGAGCCAGTGATCCCCGTGGTAGTGCGAGTTGAACACGCCGATGACCGGCTTGTCGGTGACGGTGCGAATCATGCGGATCGCCATTTCGCCAATCTGCACCGAGCCACCCGAATCGAGAATCAGTACGCCTTGTGCACTGACCACGAACGTGATGTTGCACATCATCCCCTGATTTTCAGGCGTGGGGAAACTGTCGGGCGAGTAGATCAGCCACACACGTTTCGAAATCTGTTGCGGACGAATGTCCTTCATTGGCGGCCCGCGCAGGAAGTCGTCGACCGCCTGGGCAAAGGCGCGCACCTCGGGCACGAGTGTCAGAGCGCCAACGCCCGCAGACGCGGCCAGCCCTGCTGCGAGTCCGCCACCAAGGAAACTGCGCCGTTTCATCAGGAACCTCCATCACGGATTCGTTGATCTGCATCTCCTGATGCATGGAGCCCCGATGCTACACTTGAGACACTGTGCACAGATTGACGAAGATCAGTTTTCGTTTTCGTCCCCGACTTCTCGAGCATCTTCCAGGCTACGGGCGCAGCCACTTTGTGCATGATCTCTCTGCCGGCATCTCGGTCGGCGTGGTGGCGCTGCCACTGGCCATGGCCTTTGCCATCGCATCGGGTCTTCCGCCTCAGGCAGGTCTCTTCACCGCCATCGTTGCAGGTTTTCTCATCTCCGCACTTGGCGGCTCATCGGTTCAGATCGGTGGGCCTGCGGGCGCATTCATCGTTGTGGTGTTCGGCATCATCGAGCGATACGGTGTTGCCAACCTGATGATCGCCACGATGTGTGCCGGGGTGCTGATGATCATCATGGGACTCTTGCGCTGGGGCGGCCTGGTGCGGCTCATTCCGGTATCGATCGTGATCGGCTTTACCAATGGCATTGCGGTGCTGATCGGCCTCTCGCAGGTCAAGGACTTCCTCGGGCTGGATATTGCCAATCCGCCTGCGGAGTTCTTCCAGAAGATGTCGGCCATCGTTGCCGCCCTGCCCACGATCAACCCTGTATCGGCGGGTCTTGCACTGCTGTCTCTCGCCATCGTGGTGCTGTGGCCCAAGAGCTATGGCAATCAGGCGTCGATTGCCGGTCGTCTCATGTCGCGACTGCCGGGCACGCTCGTCGCCCTTTTTGCGGGCACGATCCTGGTCACCGTATTCGATCTGCAGGTGACCACCATCGGCAGTGCTTTTGGCGGAATTCCTCAGGGGCTGCCATCATTCACCTTGCCCGAATTCAACTGGGATACGGTCCGGCTTCTGTTTGCACCGATCTTCACGATTGCGTTTCTGTGCGCGGTGGAGTCGCTGCTGTGTGCCCGTGTTGCCGATTCGATGACCGGCGGCCGTCACGACCCGAACCAGGAACTCATGGCACAGGGCATTGCCAACATCGTGTCTCCGCTCTTCGGCGGCTACTGTGCTTCGGGCACGGTGGCTCGCACAGTTACCAATATCCGCACGGGCGCGCGATCGCCAGTGGCGGGGATGGTGCATGCTGCCGTGCTGATGGTGATCATGCTGGGCGCAGCTCCCCTTGCCAGCAATGTCCCGATGGCAACGCTTTCGGGAATTCTGATGTTCGTTGCCTGGAACATGGGCGAATGGCGGGAGTTCAGTCGTCTGCGCAATTTCTCCTATGCCTACCGCACCGTGCTGCTCTCCACCTTTGCGCTCACCGTGGTGGTGGATATCACTGTAGCTGTCGAGGTGGGGTTGCTGCTGGCATGCATCTTCTACATCACGCGCATGTCGGATCTCACGCGGGTCGAACCGCTCACGGCTCAGGAGCGCGAGGCCGTCGGTGCCGTCGACGGACGTATCGAGGTGGTCAGGATTTCAGGCAGTCTCTTTTTCGGTGCGGTGAGCAAGCTGGAAGATCTGGGCCGCTCCGGAGATTTCCAGGCCGAATGTCTGGTGCTCGATCTGAGCGGTCTGATTCATCTCGACAGCACCGGCGTCGAAGCGCTGTCCGAACTTCATCAGGCGCTCAAGGATCGTGGCGTGCGCCTGCATCTGGCGGGCGCCACCGGGCAGCCGCTATCCCTGCTTGAGCGATCCGGGTTTGTCGACCGGATCGGCCGCGGACATGTATTCCACCATTTGCGGGATGCTTGCGCATGACCCGGGAGCATGCCTGATCCCATTGCGCTGGCGACGAGGTCCAGCGCGTCCTTCAGCAGCAGTCCCTCAGCCTGTGTTGCGCAGGCTGGTGGCGATTCCGTTGATCGACAGATGAATTCCGATCTGGGTGCGCGGGTCCTGCTGGCCCGAGCGCCAGCGTCGAATGAGTTCGATCTGAAGGTGATTGAGCGGATCCAGATAGGGAAAGCGATGCGCGATCGACCAGGCCAGCATGGGGTTTCCGGCGAGTCGTGATCGATGTCCGGTGATGCGCTCGAGGGCCTGAAGGGTGCGGTTCCACTCGGTTTCAATGGCCTCGAGGATGCGCTTCGATAGCCGTTTGTCCTGCACCAGTTCGGCATAGCGTCGGGCCATGGCCAGATCGGCCTTCGCCATCACCATATCGATGTTCGAAATCAGTGTCGAGAAAAACGGCCATTCCTGCTGCATGCGTCGCAGCAGTGCGGGATGCTTGCGCGGGCTCTCGGCCATGAATGCCTCGATCGCCGTTCCGAACCCGTACCACCCGGGAAGATTCACCCGGCTCTGGCCCCAGGAGAAACTCCATGGAATCGCCCGCAGATCTTCAATGCGCCGGGAATCCCTGCGCGATGCGGGCCGTGATCCGATGTTGAGTTGCGCGATCTCGCTGATGGGGGTGGCCTCGAAGAAGTAATCCTCGAATCCCTCGGTCTCGTAGACGAGCGCCCGGTAGGCCTTCATGCTGCGCTCGGAGAGATCGGCTGCTGCATCCAGAAACTCCTGCGGGGGCGCACCCTGCTCCGAGATGAGGGTGGCCTCGAGCACCGCTGCGGCCAGCACCTCCAGATTGCGTGCGCCGATCTGCGGATGCGCATATTTGTTGGCGATGATCTCGCCCTGTTCGGTGAGTCGCAACTGCCCGTTCACGGTACCGGCAGGCTGCGCCAGAATGGCCTGATAGCTCGGTCCGCCGCCACGGCCCACCGTGCCGCCGCGTCCATGAAAGAGCCGCAGGGTGATGCCCGGAAGCTCCTTGAACAGGGCGACCAGCTGTGTGGATGCCTGGTGCAGTTCCCAGTTGCTGGTGAAAAAGCCGCCGTCCTTGTTGCTGTCGGAGTAGCCCAGCATGATGTCCTGCTCGCCACCCGAGCGGCGAATCAGTTCGGCTATGCCGGGCAGCTCGTAGAAGGCCCGCATGATGCCGGCTGCGTAACGCAGGTCTTCGATGGTTTCGAACAGTGGCACCACGATCAGTCCGGCAAATCCGTCATCGGTCAGTGTGCCGGCCATCAGCCCGGTTTCCTTCTGGATCAGCAGCACCTCGAGCAGATCGCTTACGCTCTCGGTGTGGCTGATGATGGCGTGGCGCAGCGTCTCGGATCCGAACTGCCGCATGATGTCGAATGCGGCCTCGAAAATTGCCAGCTCGCTCTCGGCCAGTTCGGAGTAACTGACATGCCGAGACCGAAGGCTGCGCGCATCGGAGAGCAGCAGCAGAAGCAGCTCGATCTTCCCGTTTTCCTCCAGGTGCTCGTAACCGCTCTCGATCTTTGCACCGCGCAGCAGCTCGGCCACCACATGTTCATGAATCGATGAGTTCTGTCGCAGATCGGTCGTGGCCATGTGAAAACCGAACACTTCGACCGCGCGGATGAGCGGCCGCAGACGGGCGCGTGCGAGGTTTTCGCCGTGATGCGCCGAGAGCGACTCATGGATCACACGCAGGTCGTCCAGGAATTCCTCCGGCCGAAGATAGGGGGTGGTGGGCTCCATCGCATGACGCAGCGCCTCGGTGCCGGTGAGCGCGCGCAGGGTGGCGGCGAGCCGGGCGTAGATGCCCACCAGTGCGCGGCGGTAGGGCTCGTCACGCCGGTGCGGATTGGCATCGCCCGCGCTGTCTGCCAGGTGCCGCAGCGCATCGGTGCAGCCCGCCAGGGATTCGCATACCGAGAGCTCTCCGCCGAGCGCGTGCACCTGGGTCAGATAGTGGCGCAGCAGCACCTCGCTGTGACGCGACACCGATTTGCGCAGTGTGTCGGCCACGACATTGGGATTGCCGTCACGATCGCCACCGATCCAGTTGCCCATGCGAAAGATGGGTGGCAGACCGCTGGCCTTGCTCAGTCGCTCCAGTCGCTGGTAGAGGCGCGGGATCTCCTGCAGAAAGGTGTTCTGATAATAGGAGACGGCATTTTCGATTTCATCATCGACACTGAGTCGTGACATGCGCAGCAGCCGGGTTTGCCAGAGCTGTGTCACCCGGGCACGGATCAGTGCCTCGTTGTCGTCGAGATCGTCTGCATGGCGCAGATGGCGACGCCGGTCGAGCAGTTCGCTGATGGCGCGCTTGGCATCGAGAATGCTCTTGCGTTGCACTTCGGTGGGGTGCGCCGTGAGCACCGGCGAGATCCATGCGCTGCGCAGGGTGGCTTCGATCTTTCGCGGAGCTACGCGCGCCTCGCGAAGGCGCCGGAATGTGCGATCGAGACTGCCCTCGGCCTGAGCCGGGTCCTCCTCGGCCATGGCCTGCAGATTGAACTGGTCTTCGGCCAGATTGGCCAGGTGCGAGAAATAGGTAAAGGCGCGGATCACACTCACCGCCTTGTCGGGGCTCAGACTTTTCAGCAGCTTGTCGAGTGATTTGCCGGCCTGTGCATCGGCATGCCGATGAAAGGCGACACTGAGCTTGCGGATGTTCTCGATCAGATCGAATGCGGCCTGACCTTCCTGTTCGCGTATGGTGTCGCCCAGAATGGTTCCAAGAAAACGGATGTCATTGCGCAGCGTCTGTTCGGATGGGCTTGGCATGGGATGGTGGGATCAATGGCCTGTTGGAGTGGAGATTCAGTCCTGCGAGCGGGTGGCTGGCCTGGGGGCTGCGGCTGCAACCTGCGCCAGGCTTGGCTCGAGGGCGATGCGTTCATCAAACACGAAGCACTCGCCCCTGAAGTGCCGGGCATCGGTCTCTTCGAAGTATTTCAGGATGCCACCTTCGAGCTGGAAGCTGTGGGCGAGGCCCATCTGTCGCATCACGATGGCCGCCTTCTCGCAGCGGATGCCGCCGGTGCAGAAACTCACGATGGTCTTGTCGCGCAGTGCATCGCGATGCCCGGCAATCGCCTGCGGGAATTCGCTGAAGCGGGAGATGCCGAACTCCAGTGCATCATGAAATGTGCCGCAGGCCACCTCGAAGGCGTTGCGTGTATCGAGCATGACCACCGGGCGGCCGTTGTCATCGCAACCCTGATCGAGCCACCGGTTCAGGGTGAGCGCATCGACGGCTGGCGCTCGTCCTGAATGCGGCTGGATGGCGGGTTGATTCATGCGGATGATTTCCCGCTTGATGCGGACTCTCATGCGGCGAAAGGGCGTGGTGTCGGACCAGCTCTCCTTGGCGGGGATGCCTGCGAGTCGCGCATCGTGACCCAGCCAGGCCATGAAGCCCCGCGCCTGATCGGCCTGCCCGGCGATGAAGATGTTGATGCCCTCTTCGGCAAGCAGGATGGTGCCTTTCAGACCGCAGGCACTGGCGTGCTGCGCGAGTTTCCCGCGCAGGGTGTCAAGGTTGTCGAGCGGCACGAATCGATAGGCCGCGAGATTCAGTACATCAGGCATGGCGGCATTCTATTCAGATGCGGTTGACATCCACCACGGTGCGACCGCGCACGTGCCCGGCAAGAATCTCTCCGGCGACACCGATCACCTGCGACAGCGGAATCTCCCGCGTCATCGAGGCCAGTATCCGGGGATCGAGATCGCGGGCCAGTCTCTGCCAGGCCTGTTCGCGCAGCGCGCGTGACACGAACACGCTGTTGACGCCATAGAGCGCAACACCACGCAGGATGAAGGGCGCCACGGTAGCGGGAAAATCCATGCCCTGTGCCAGACCGCAGGCCGTGACGGCCCCATTGGCGCGGGTCGTGGCGCAGGCATTGGCCAGGGTGTGGCTGCCCACACTGTCGACCACGCCGGCCCAGCGCTCCCGGCCCAGCGGTTTCCCGGGCGCGGACAGCTCGGCCCGGTCGATCACCGAGGCAGCGCCCAGCGAGGTGAGGTAGGCGGACTCCTGGGGGCGTCCTGTCGATGCCACCACCTTGTAGCCGAGCCGGGCCAGGATGGCGATGGCGACGCTGCCCACGCCCCCGGCAGCACCCGTCACCAGAATCTCGCCATCGGCGGGTGCCACGCCATGCTTCTCCAGTGCCAGGATGCACAGCATCGCCGTGTAGCCAGCAGTGCCGACAGCCATGGCCTGATGCGCGCTGATGCCCTTGGGCCGATGGATCAGCCAGTCGCCCTTGACGCGTGCCATCTGGGCCAGCCCTCCGGGATGCGTCTCGCCCACTCCCCAGCCGTTCAGGATGACCTCATCGCCCGCACGAAACAGCGGGTCATCGCTCTCTTCCACAGTGCCCGCGAAATCGATTCCCGGAATCATGGGGAAGCTGCGAATGATGGGCGAGCGCCCGGTGATCGCAAGCCCGTCCTTGTAGTTGATCGTCGAGTAACTGACGCGCACCAGGACATCCTTGCCGTCGGTGCGCTTGAGTGCCTCATCGCCCACCGAGCGAAGCTCGGCGGTGTACTGCTCGTTGTTCTTGTCGACCACGATGGCGTGGAAGGGGGTCATGCCTGTCTCCTTGAGGGTCGTGTGAGGAAAACCGTTTCAGCGCAGGGAAAACATCGCCGCCGGTCTGGTGTCGCCATCCAGGCGTGATGTGAGAAGAAAGATTCTGGCAGTTTCGATGCCTTCCTGCGCCAGCCAGTTGCGGGCCGCCCGCGCCCTCTGGTCGGCCAGGGCGAGAAGCTCCGTCTCGCCGGCAGGAATCGTGGCGAGCAGGGCAGTGGTCATCTCCTGCAGGGAGGGTGTTGCCGAAGTCTGGGCCGCTTGGCTCTTGCCCTGCGGTGTTTGTCCTGGCGGTGTTTGTCCCTGCGGCAGTTGCGCCGGGGTGGGGAACTCCTTGCGATAGACCTGTGCAAGCAGCCCCGGGTACTCCTCGGCACTGACCTCGATATCGCGAAGCGCCCCCGCGGCCTGCCCCCGGGTAGCCATCGCAGCAAGCTTTTCCGCACGCAGACGGCGGTCGAGTCCGCTCCTGCGCAGGGCGGGCGCATCCTCGGATGCGCTGGCGGTACCGGTTACCTCCAGGCGTATGCCCGGTCGGTCGGCCATGGCCTTGGCAATGGCCACGAGCACCTTGTTGGCATCGGTACCGATACTGGCCGAACCCTGCGCAAAGCCAATCTGCGAGAGGTCTGCGGAATCGCCAAACAGCGAGGCGATCAGGGCGAAGGGGGCGGTGACCGCTTTCACCAGCAGATTGACCAGTGCCTTGAACACGATGCCGCCGATGCTGAACTGCGGATCGTCGAGTGATCCGCTGATCGGCAGTTCGATATCGATCTCGCCGCGCCGGTTCTTCAGCAGTGCCACCGCCAGGGTGAGTGGAATCGACAGCGCATCGGGGTTGTCGACGCGCTCACCAAAGGTGAGCTGGTCCAGAAAGATGCGGTTCTCGGCATTGATCTGTCCGTCACGGATGCGATAGCGCAGATCGAGCGAGAGCTTGCCCTTTTCGATGGGATAGGCGAGGTGCCGCAGCGTATAGGGCGACATGGGCGGCATGTCGATCCCCTTGGCGATCAGGATGAGGTCGGCCGACAATTGCGGACCCAGCGGATCGAACCGACCCTGGATCTGCATCGGGGCGCTGCGATCGACCGTGCCGCGCAGCTCGATCGGACCCGGGGTTCCCGGGCGCAGGGGGCCGACACTGCCCGATACGCCGGTCAGTGCGATTCGGAAATTGGGTTGGGTCTTCTGGTCGGTGAACACGATATTGGCGTCATTCACCCGCACCTCACCGATCACGATTGGCATGGCGCTGGAGGCGGGAGGTGATGCAGGTGTCGCAGCCGGGCTGGCCGACGAGGGCGCAGGCGCGGGGGGCGTTGATGCGGGCGATCCGGTGGCGGCCACCGGTGGCGTGGCGGCTCGGGGGGGCGTTGGAGCGGGCGACTCCGTCAGTTCGGTTGCTGCAACGATATTGAGCCGTCCGTCGGCACGCAGTGTCAGCCTGCCGAAGAGTCCGTCGATGCCGATTGCGGGCAGACGGATATCGAGGGGCGACGTCTGCACGGCGAGGTTGTCGAGGCGCAGTGATTTCCAGCGACCGATCTCGGTGGCATCGAGCCGGCTCAGCAGGTTGACGTCATCGAGCCGCGCATTTCCCTTTGCCCGCACCGATGCCCCAGCAACCTGGATCTGCCCCTTGAATCCTGCCGCTCCGCGTGTCAGAACGGCGGCTGGCAGATGCTCTGCGACCAGTCCCTGCAGCGCCACCATATCGATACCGCGGGCATCGACATTCATGTCGAGCGACAGTGAGTCGGGGCGGTTCCAGCCGGACGCCTTTCCATTTGCAGTGATGCGTCCGCGTGGTCCGTTGACCTGAGTCTCCATCGACAACTGCAAGGGTGAATCGGCCGCGAGATGAAGGTTGTCGATATCGGTCCTCAGGCCTGACAGTCGGAGTGTCGGCGCATCGCGCAGCGAGGTGTCGCGAAGGCTGATGACACCGGCATCGTCGGCGAGTGTCAGGCGAACCTTGCCGATCTTTCCCTGGACAATCGGCGCGGACAGCGGCATCGCAATCTCCGCGAGATTGAGGTTCAGCCCCTGAACCTTGACCTGCCAGCCGTCTTCTGCGGTGAGCATGGCGGCCTCGAGTGCGGCGAGTTGAAGTTCGCCCTCGATCGCTCCTGCCGATCGGGCAAGCAGGCGCGCATCGAGTCGGCCGCCGGTGATCTCGAGCCCCGGAATCTGCCGCGCATAGGCTGCGATCGTGCGCAGATCGAAACCCTGAAGGGCGAGTTCGGCGGATGTGTCGCCAGCGATATTGGCAAGCAGCGTGCGTGCGCGCAGCTGCAGACTCGCCTGATCGAGCTGTGCCTGCAGTTCGGCCTCGATCGGTGTGGATGCATCGGCTGGCAGCGTGCTGATCATGGGAATGCGCAACTGCACCGCGGTGAACTGATGCACCCGCTCACCTGGCGCGTCATCGATCGTGATGGTGCCCTGGTCGATATGCGCATTGCGAATGACGATTCGGGGAGGGGGCCCTGCCGATGGCGGGGTTGCCGCCAGGCGCGCGATGATGTCGGCCACGCTGAGGCGCCCTGCCGCATCACGGCCCAGCCAGATGCGGGGTGTGACAACCGCGATTTCCTGAATCACGATTGCCCCGGTGAGCAGGGAGGCGGCACTCAGGGATGCGCGTAACCCGCCGATGTGAAGGGCGGGGGTGCTCTGGCCGGGTTGGGCCATGACGATATCGCTGACCTGAAGCCGGAGTGCAAGCGGGGAGATGTCGACAGCTCCGATGCGTACCTCGCGGCCCAGTGTCTCGCTCAGCAGAATCTCGCCGCGTTGTCGCGCGATATCGGGAAGCCACACCGATGCCGCAATGCCGAGACCGACGATCAGTGTCGCAAGAGTGATGCATGCGGCCAGCGCAATGCGCAGCCAGCGACGACCGGCGGTGGGCGGTGTGCCGGTCGATGGCGTGATGGCATCCGGCTGATTCATGTCGCCCTCCGAATGGCGGCCGCCTTCAGGCGGATCGCCTCGCGACGCTCCTCGGGGATACGTGAGAGGTGGCGTACCTGCATCACCATGCGCGGATTCTTCGCCAGACGGGCTTCATGGCGCATCAGGAAATCCCAGTACAGGGTGGTGAAGGGGCAGGCATCCGGCCCTGTGGCCTCGGCGGGCCGATAGCGGCAGCCGGCGCAGTAGTTGCTCATGCGGTCGATGTACTTGCCGCTGGCCGCATAGGGCTTGCTGGCCATCAGACCGCCATCGCCGAACTGGCTCATGCCCAGCGTGTTGGGCAGTTCGACCCACTCCACCGCATCGACATACACCGCGTGATACCAGGCGTGCATGGCCTTCGGATGCACCCCGAGCAGAAGTCCGTACAGTCCGGTCACCATCAGTCTCTGGATGTGGTGCGCATAGCCGTGACGCAGTGTCTGGCCGATGGCCTGGCGCAGGCAGTTGGCCTCGGTCTCTCCGGTCCAGAAAAATCCGGGCAGGTCCTGATCCGCGCCCAGGGCATTGCACTCGAGGTACTCGGGCATCCGTGTCCAGTAGATGCCCCGCACATATTCCCGCCAGCCGAGGATCTGTCGCACGAAGCCCTCGACGGCGGCGAGTTCGGCGCGTCCTGCGTGATACGCCTGTTCGGCGGCTGCGATCACCTCACGGGGATCGAGAAGCTTGATGTTCAGAGCTGAGGCGATGTGCGCGTGATAGAGCCAGGGTTCGCCCGTCCACATCGCATCCTGATGACGACCGAAATGCGGCAGCCGATGGCTCATGCAGTCGTCGAGACTCGGCAGCGCCTGCGGGCGGGTCACTGGCCAGCCGAATCCGTCGGCGCTGGCGGCAAGCGTGCCCGGATGCTCTCCGAAGCGGCGGTTGACGAGGTCGATCACCTCGCGCGTGATGTCGTCGGGCGCATGACGCAGCGGCACTCGCCGAATTTGCGGTCCCTCCTTGCCGAAGGATTCGCGGTTGTCCTCGTCGAAGTTCCACTTGCCGCCGATGGGCTGTGGCGGTGAACCTTCCATCAGGACACTGTGACGGGTACGCATCTCGCGATACCAGTACTCCATGCGAATCTGCTTGCGGCCCCGTGCATGATCGGCGAAGTCGCGCACGCTCGACATGAAGTGTCGATCCTCGCGCACATCCAGTGGCAGTCCGTGGGCCTGCGCTGTCGTGCGCAGCGCCTGGAGCACCCGCCATTCGCCGGGTGCCGTCATGATCAGGCCCTGCGGCCTGAGCTGCCGGATGCTGCGGTCGAGTTCGCCTGCAAGGCTTCCCGTGTTGTCGGCAGCATCGATCGGCTGGTAATGCACCGTCATGCCCTGGCTGCGCCATGCGTGAGCCGCATGGCGCATGGCGCTCAGAAATAGGGCGATGCGCTGCTTTGAAGAAGGAACGTGCGTCGATTCTTCATCGACCTCGGCCATCCATATCGCATCCTGTTGCGGATCGAAACCATCGAAGCCGCTGGCTGTCGGATCGAGTTGATCCCCGAGGACGATGTGCAGATGGCGCAGGGTGGCGGCGGGCATGCCCCGATTATGAGGCTGCCCGCCAGTCTGTTGCCGGTGATCAGCGGATTTCGATGCGGCGGCTCGATGGGGCGGAACGCTTGGGCAATGTCAGCTCGACAATGCCGTTTTCATAGCGCGCCTCGCATGCCGAGGCATCGACCTCCTGGGGCAGCTGGAAACTGCGCGACAGGGAACCGAAGTAGCGCTCGCTGCGCACCACCCGTTCGTTCTGCTGTTGCTGATCGTGCTGCTTGATCTCGGCCGAGATCGTCACGGCGCCGTTATCGACAGAAATGTGGAGATCCTCCTTGCGCACGCCGGGAAGCTCTGCGTGCAGCATGTAGGCCTTGTCGGTTTCCTTGATATCGACCTTGAAGTTCTCGGGCAGACCTTCGCCATGAAGCGGCCGCACAAAGTAGCCGAGAGATGCAGGCGTGCTGAAGAAATCGTCGAAGATGCTGCGGCTGATGCGGGGCAGTTGTGCCATGGTGAACTCTCCTGTGTCGTTTCGGTTGGGCACTGGCAAATCGTTGTGCTGCGCTGGCCCCATGACAGGAAGTTGGGGGCCATGCCCCGGTTTTTCAAGACCCCTTGCCCAGCATCATGTCGGCGAAGTCCCGGCCCGCATCGTGCATGTGGGCCATGCGTGCCTGCATATCCGGAATGCGTCTGGAGAGCGGTCCGTCGAGCATCAGCAGGGCCATGCCGTGTACATGCGCCCAGTACACCGTGGAGAGACTCTGCGCACAGTCGGTGCCGTGCATGATTTGCACCAGTCGCAGGAGTTCTCCATAGGCTTTCTCCCCCGCCTCGGAAACGAGCGGGAAGCGAGCCGGATCGCAGACATCCGGGCGGAACATGATGCGGAAGACCCCCGGCTGCTCCATGGCAAATCCGACATAGGCTTCACCGGAGGCCAGGAGTGCAGCGCGTTTCCCATGCTGTCCAGCGAGGTCATTGGCGAGTGCCAGACGCCGACCGAGTTCGGTGAAGCCGCGTGTGACGAGTTCGGCCAGGATCGATTCGCGATCCTGGAAATAATGGTAGGGCGCCTGGTGGGTCACGCCGGTCTGGCGTGCCACTTCGCGCATGCTCAGTCCGGCGACGCCGTCGCGGTCGAGCAGTGTGCGGCTGGTATCCAGGATGCGTTCGCGCAGATGACGCGGCGTTTCGCCGTCTTTCGCCTTCGTCGTGCACCGGGCTTCTGCTGCGCTGTCTGCGGAGCCTCGGGCCGCTGGTGAGCCTCTGCGTGCGTTCACGGGCTGACCCCGGCGGTTGCGAGCGCGGATTCGAGTTGGCTGGCCGTGGTGGGACGAACCACACGTGCCACCTCCCGACCATTGCTCAGCACAATCACCGTGGGCCAGAGCTTCACCGAATAGGACCGACCCAGAGGTCTGCCCTTGCCGTCTTCCGTCTGAATCAGTCGAATATCAGGGCGGCCGTGACAGACTTCCTGAAGTGCTGCCTGTGCAGCCTGACAGTGTCCACACCAGTTCGCGCCGAACACGAGGAGCGTGGTGCCTGACAGCGCGTCGAGCGCTTGTCTGTCGGGTGCATCGGCGAGATAGGCGGAGAGGGACTGCATGGGAGATATCGTCAGGGATCAGTGAAAATTCTCCCATGCGAACCCCTCATCGAGAGGCGATCATGGTCTTCGGCGTGACGAATCTCTCGATGATGTCCTGGTGACGGATCACCCACCGGGCGAGTTCGGCCTCGGTATCGAGAGCAGTGTCGTCCACGCGATGCGTGCTGTGTGTCGTATCGCCGGCATTTTCTCGGGCATGCGCGAGGCAATCGCGCAGAAATGTCGTGGCCAGCTCGCGTGTCGCACCCTTGATGCGCGCACTGGTCTCGGGCCCGCTGCTGGTGATGCGGTCGGTGAAGATGCTGTGACCCCCCGTGTTGAAGACAGCGAGGGTTTTTCGCATTCCGCCCATCGCCTGAAAAATCGAGATGCGATCCTCGACAGTGCTGGTGTAACCGGGAATGCGGATCGTGTCGTTGATGCTGGTGATGTGCAGCGTTGGAATCCTCACCTCGCCCAGGATTTCCTCCAGCGGGCCCTGCCCCACGAAGGGGGGTGCAGAGATCAGGATGGCTGCCCGAATCCGTTCGTCGCGAAGGTCTGTCTGTCGCAGTTCGCGATCCTTCACGCGCGCACCCGATGCGAGCATCGCCGTGCTTGCGCCATAGGAGTGTCCTGCTGCGACGATGCGTGTTGGATCGACCAGCGGGCGCCATTGGGAGGCAAGAATCTGATCGGTCACGAAGCGCAGGTCGCGCACCCGATCCACGGCTTCGTCCTCGCGGGCCGCATGCTGAAGACGTTGCACCAGATCGAGCGGATTCCCGCGCCACAGGCTGTTGTCGCTGCCCACATGCTGGGGGTGCAGGCTGGCAATGCCCTGACGGGCCCAGTGCATGGCCAGATACTGGTAGCCGCTGCGCGATCCGCCCATGCCGTGTGAAAACAGCAACAGGGGAACCGGTCGGTCGATGTGTGCATCCCGGGGCATGTACAAACGGGTCGGTACACGCCGATTGCGCGCGCTGTCCATCAGTTCGAGGTTGTGTATGCGCGGTAGTGTGTCCGGTGACTCGGGCGCAGCGGGTTGTGCTGCGGGCGGCTCTGTGGACGGTTCGTTGCCGACCGGCGGCATGGCCCGGAGCAGGGAGGCTCCCCCCACGGTTGCGGCAAGCCCTGCGGTGAGTTGGATGAAGTGTCGGCGTTTCATGGTGGTGATCGTGTTCTGGCGGACCCATCGCTGCGCGTGGCATCAGATGGGAAGTCGGGGTGGCGCGAAACTGGCGCCGTTGATTCCGGTGATCATGGCGGCCAGCCATACCAGGCTATAGGCTGTGGTGACGCCGACAAGTTTCATGCGTGCCGGTTTTTCTGCTGTGTGGCCGGCAAGCAGAAAACCCGCGAGGGGGATGATCTGCGCGGCATGCATGCCGACGAAATGGGCCGGACGCAGATCACCTCCGCCAAGGTGCCAGCCCAGAAAGGGGATGCCAGTGCCCGAAGGAGGCTGTGCCGAACCCAGCAGCCCACCAGCGCTGGCGCCAAGCAGGAAGGTGAGGAACAGCCCCCAGATCACGGCTGTCTTCCAGACGGGATCGATATCGTTGCGTCCGTGTCGCGCAATCGCCACGGCCAGGACCGCCTGGGTGGCCGTCAGGGCCAGCGCGCCCAGACCCATGAGGGAATAGATGGCGGCATACACCACGCTGCTGTAGTTGTAGTGGGATGCTTCGCCACGGGCAGCCTGAAGCGCGATGAAGGCGATTTCGGCGATGCCGATGATCACGATCACCCACACGCTGGCGCGAATGGACCATCGCTTGCGGCCGTCTTCCGTCAGCAGCCCGATGAACCAGGCCGTGGTCAGTGCCATCAGGCTGGTGGCGGCGAGAAACTTCACCGGCTTGATCCAGACATTGACGCCACGCAGGGTCCGCTCGTCCAGACCCATGGCGATTAGGGCGGGGAGGATATGCCAACACCTGAGAAG
>CAYYDO010000009.1:23109-27177 GCA_964470595.1 uncultured Burkholderiaceae bacterium
TCAGGGCGGGGATGATCAGTACCGCCAGAATCAGTCCGAAAGCTGTAAGTGTGCGCTCGCGTTTGAGTGATTCGCTCAACCACTGGCCGGGCGTGGGAAGGGGTGCGGTGCTGGAATTCATGGGCTGTTCGGTGATCGTAGTGAGTTTTGCCGGTGGGCTGGTGGGCCAGTGATTACTTGACGGTGTCTAGTCCATTTTGGAGAGACTAAGGGCATGAATAGACAGTGTCAAGTAAATCTTGCGCGGGGTCTCAGGATTGCCGTCAACGCCTCCGCTTGCCGATGCGTTATCAGCCACATTGACCCGCTTCGAGAGTGCCAATGGCAACCCCCTACACCGGTGAGCGCATCACCTTTCTGACCCAGCACGGCAAGGAATCGCTGGTCCGTCCAGTTCTCGAGCCGGTGGCCGGTTGCCACATCGAGCACGTCAGCGGGTGCGACACCGATCTGCTGGGAACCTTCAGCCGCGACATCGAACGCTGCGGCACCCAGATCGAAGCGGCACGCCGAAAGGCCCGCATCGGCATGGAGCTGGGCGGGTCCACGATTGGCATCGCCAGCGAGGGGGCCTTCGTGCCCGACCCTCACTCCGGGTTCCTGCCCTGGAATATCGAGCTCCTGCTGCTGATCGACGATTCCCGCAAGATCGAGATCCTCGGCGTGGCCCAGGGCGCCGCTCAGAGCGCCTATCGCATGATTGGCGACACGTCGGCATTGCAGAAGTTCGCTCTCGAGGCTGGCTTCCCGCGTCATCAACTCATGCTGCGCCCCAACCATGCGGAAGACCCGCGCATCCGCAAGGGTCTTGCCGACTGGATGACCCTTCAGGCAGCGTTCGATGCGGCCCTGGAAGAGTCCGACAACGGCCTGGTTTTCGTGGAAAACGATCTCCGCGCGTTCTGCAACCCTCCCCGTCAGTCCCTGATTCGTGCGGCTGCCGAAGACCTCTCACGCAAGATCCTCTCGGGTTGCCCCTCCTGTGGCACACCCGGTTTTTCCGCCAGCTCCCATCGCCAGGGGCTGCCCTGCGGCGGCTGTGGTCTGCCCACGCGCAGTCCCGTGGCGGACATCTGGACGTGCGCTGGCTGCGGCCACGAAGAGGAACGCTTCCGCGCTGGCAAGCGCAGAGCCGACCCCTCCGAGTGCGGCTTCTGTAATCCCTGAGGGCAATGCTCCCGGGTGCAATCGCACCCGTTTCCACATCGGCCTTCGGTGATCGCCGAGGCTGCCCCCTCGAACGCAGCCTTACCAGACGATGCGCAGACCCTTGTGGTCGAAGAAGCCGCCGCTGTCGGCAGGCCCCAACCGGCTCATCACCTCCAGCAATTCGCCTGCGGCTGTCGCAGGTTCGCGAACCTCCAGACCTGATTTGCTGAACGGCTGTGACAGGCGTGTTGCCACTGTTCCCGGGTGAAGCGCGACGAGGCAGGCCATCGGGTGTGTCCGGGAGAGTTCGATTGCCGCGGTGTGCACCAGTTGATTGAGCGCAGCCTTTGACGCGCGATAGCCGTACCAGCCGCCGAGCCGGTTGTCGCCGATGCTGCCGACACGCGCCGACAGGCAGGCCACCACGCAGGGTTCCCGCTTCGGCAACATGGGCTGCAACTGTGCCAGCAGCAATGCGGGCCCCACCGCATTGATCCTGAACTGATGCATCAGGGTATCGGCACGCATCTGATTCATGCTGCGCTCGGGCATCATGGCCGACCCCTCCGGAGTGGTGCCATGAAGCACGCCGGTTGCGATGATGACGCGCTCCAGCGTCCGCTTTTCGGATTCAAGGCGTGCCGCGATCGCTGACATTGCGTCGCCCATGCTTTGCGGATCGGTGATGTCCAGCGGCGGATCACTGTGACGCGACACACGCCACACGATATGTCCGAGGCTGTCGAGTGCCTCTGCAATCGCTGATCCGATGCCGCCGCCAGCCCCGATCACGAGGCTGACCCGTCCGCATTCAGCAGACTGCTTGTGCCCCTCACCTTCAGGCGACATGTGCAGCCTGTTGAACCACAGGTGTCTCATGCGCCAGGAGTGCCGCCTTGCGCTCTGCGCCCCAACGGTACTGACCGATGTCACCGCTTTCGCGACGCACGCGGTGGCAGGGGATCAGAAAGGCAATGGCGTTGGCTGCAACCGCCGAGCCCACGGCGCGTGCAGCACCCGGTCGTCCGACGCGTGAAGCAAGCTCCCCGTAAGAGATGCATTCGCCCCAATGGGTGGCAAGAAGCGCTTGCCACACCTGAATCTGGAAGTCAGTTCCCTTCAGCAGCAGATGAAAGCGCTGATCCGTCGGAGGGTGATTCGTGAAGATGTCTGCAAGCAGACGCGATGCCGCCTGATCGTCGCGCGCCCAGCGGGCATGGGGCCAGGCATCGGCCAGCGTTTCATGCATCCGGGCTGCAGGGCCGGTATGAAATGCGAGATGGCAGATGCCGCGCTTGGTCCACGCGATCAGTGCCTTGCCAAAAGGTGTCGGTCCGTCGCCAAAGACCATCTGCAGACCTTCACCCTGAGCTATCGGTTTACCGTGAGGCAGGATCTCGCACGAGATCGTGTGCCCGGGGCATGTGAGAGAGGAGGTGGTGGTCATGCCGGATTCCGATGCGATCACTGGGAATCATCATGCTAGGCCACCGGCACGGCGGGGACAATCCCCGCCGGTGTGATGGTGACAATTTACTTATCTGGTATCAGCCGCGTGCAAGCCCTGGTGCCAGCTGCTGTGTTCCGGCTTGTACGGAGATGCCCCGTGCACCGGGCGATGCGGCAATGACATCCGCAATCATCTCGGCCGTGCAGGCCGAGAGTGTCCAGCCGAGATGGCCGTGTCCGGTGTTGTAGAAGACATTGGGCTTCGCGCCCCTGCCGACTCTGGGCATCATGTTGGGCATCATCGGGCGCAGACCTGCCCAGGGCACGACCGAGCGCGTGCTGACCTTGGGGAAGCACTGGTTGACCCAGTTCACCAGGGGGCGGATACGGTCTGAGCGGATATCCCAGTTGCGCCCGTTGAATTCGGCTGTGCCGGCCACGCGGAAGCGGTTGACGCCAAGGCGGCTGGTGACCAGTTTGGTCTCGTCATCGAGCAGGCTGACATTGGGCGCACCCATCTGACTCTCTTCGTCATTCAGGTTCACCGTGATGGAATAGCCCTTGACCGGGTACACATTGAGGCGATCGCCGAGCTGCGCGGCCAGCGAGCGGCTCTCGATGCCGGCGCACACCACCACATTGTCAAAGTCGAGGGTGTCGGTTTTTCCTTCATGCCGCACGGTGACCGAGGTGCGCTGACCATTCGATGTCACACCGCAGATATCATGGCCGTAAAGGATCTTCACACCATGGCGTTGCGCCGCCAGAGACAGACCGTGCGTGAATTTGTGGATGTCGCCGGTTGAATCGCTCTCGGTGAAATAGCCACCGTAGAAGTTGCCCGTGAGCGTGGGCTCGATTCTCCTCATCTCCTGCGGGGTCACGGCCTGTCGGGGCAGGCCACCCTGCGCAAGCAATTGCGAGACGCGACCCGCATGATCGAAGCCCGCCTTGTCGCGGTAGATGTGCAGGATGCCTTCCTTCTTGAGATCGAAGTCGATGCCCTCCTGTTCGGCCCATGCAAACAGGTGCTCTCGTGCCTGGATGGCCATGCGTGCCGTGGCCACCGTGTTGGCTTGGTAGTTGGGGATGGATGCCATGAATTCGGCAAACCAGGACAGCTTGTGCCAGCTGGGTTTCATGTTCACCAGCAGGGGCGCGTCTTTCCGGAGGATCCACTTCATGCCCTTGAATACGGTGGACCAGCAGTTCCAGACTTCGGCGTTGGAGGCCGACAACTGACCGCCGTTGGCAAAGGAGGTTTCCATTGCGGCATAGCGGTTGCGTTCGATCAGGGTGACAGAATGGCCGCGCTTGGCGAGTGCATAGGCCGTGGTGACGCCAGTGATGCCACCACCAAGGACAACGAATGTGCTGCTCATTTTTGAGGTCTCCTCGACGTCGGGGGTTGGGTCTGTCCGCGATATGCGGATCAGACGCCCCCTCTGTTTTGGACCTGTGAGATTCGCG
>CAYYDO010000010.1:0-17252 GCA_964470595.1 uncultured Burkholderiaceae bacterium
GATGCTTCGACAGATGCAGGGCGGTGGTAATGGCCGCGGCGCGATGTCTTTCGGCGTCTGCCAGACGCGTGGCGAGCCCCTCGAGAACTTCGCGCAGGTCGTAGATATAGAACACCTGCGAGAGGTCGAGTCGCATGACCACGGCACCGCGATTCGGCACGCGCTCGACGAGACCACGGTTCTCCAGCGCAGCGATGACTTCGCGAATGCGTGCGCGCGACACGGAAAACTCGGCAGCCAGATCGGTCTCGCGAAGCTTTGCTCCTGGAGCAATCTGTTGCTGCGCGATACGAACGCGCAGCGTCTCCAGAATGTCGCGAACGCTTCCGGTTGTCTGCCCGCGGGCAGACGATGAACTTTTATCGGGCTGAGACTTCTGTGCCGGGATCTTTCGAGGAGGGCTTGCAGTGGGCATCTGCGCACCCTAAACGGCGCGGAAAAATGTGTCAACATTTGTGTCAACAAAGTTGACGGCAATATTGCAGAGCGCGCACAATAGCGTTTCCCGACACCCGATCTGCCATGAATCCGAATCCCGAAGCTGCCGGCCCCTTGTCCGGCTACCGTGTCCTGGAGATGGGCTCCACCGTCGCCGGTCCTTTCTGTGGCCGACTGCTGGCGGATTTCGGTGCGGAAGTCATCAAGGTCGAGCCCTTCGACGGCGATCCCGTGCGTACCATGGGCAAGCGTGCTCACGGCAAGTCGCTCTATGCGGCAAGCATTCTGCGAAACAAGGCACTCATCAGTGTGGATCTGCGTCAACCGGCAGGGCAGGAGGCCATCCGCAGACTGGTCCGACACTGCGATGTGATCGTCGAAAATTTTCGTCCCGGTGGTCTTGAAAAATGGGGGCTGGGCTGGGAACAGCTATCGGCGATCAATCCCGGGCTTGTGATGGTGCGCATCAGTGGCTATGGACAGACCGGACCACACGCGGCGCGCCCGGGCTATGGCGTCATCAGCGAGGCCATGAGCGGCTTGCGGCATCTTACCGGCGACCCGGATCGTCCGCCTTCGCGCATCTCTGTATCTCTCACCGATTGCATCACCGGTCTTTACTCTGCATTTGGTGCGGCGCTTGCCCTGCTCGCCCGAGGCCGAACAGGTCGCGGTCAGGTGGTCGACAGTGCGCTCTACGAATGCGCCTTCAGCTTCATGGAGCCGCACATACCGGCATACGACAAGTTGGGTCTTGTGGCCAATCGCACCGGCACGCGCCTGCCCGACAGCACACCCAACAATCTCTACACCACCCGTGAAGGTCAGTTCATCCACATTACCGCCATGGCCGACGGTGTGTTTCGTCGCCTCGCCCACTGCATGGGCACTCCTCATCTCGCGGACGACCCGCGCTTTTCTGCCGCCACCGAGCGCTCCGCCAATCACGAGGCCATCGACGACCTGATCGGCGCCTGGACACAACAGCACGATCTGGAATATCTCGAGCGTATTCTGGCCGAGGCCGAAGTGCCAGCGACCCGGATCTTTACACTGGCGGACATCTTCCGCGATCCCCAATACGCGGCTCGCGGCAGTATCGTCCAGGCACCGGATCCCGAATTCGGCACGGTGGCCATGGCAACGCCCGTACCACGACTATCCGACACCCCTGGCGCCATCCGCCACGCCGGTCGACTCGTCGGCGAGGACACGCGCAATATCTTCAAGCATATCGCTGGCATGACAGATGCCGACATCGATCAACTCATCGCAGATGGCGTGCTCCTCGATGGTGCGCGCCCCAAAACCTAGGAGTTCGTATGGCACGCAAGGAAATCCGCTCGGAGATCACCGGTTCCGTCTGGAAGGTACTGGTCTCGCCGGGCGATCGCGTCGGTTCCGAAGATCCTCTTCTCATTCTGGAGTCGATGAAGATGGAGATACCCGTCATTGCAGAGATCGATGCCACCGTGCTCGAGATTCATGTGCAGGAGGGCGAAGCGCTCAATGAGGGCGCCCTCCTCGCGGTCGTCGAATCCTGAGAGGTCATACGCCATGTCCTGGAAAGCCGAAGCCGAGGAACTCGCCCGTCGTCACCTCTATGCCGAGGCGCTTGGTGGCGACGAGGCCGTCGCCAAACACCATTCCCAGGGGCGCCTGACAGTCCGCGAACGAATCGCCGGGCTATGCGACGCATCCTCATTTCAGGAGGTGGGCAAGCTAGCCGGAAAAGGCATCTACGATAACGGTGAACTCAAGAGCGTCACGCCAGCTCCATATGTGATGGGGCTTGCCAAGATCGACGGACGTCCGGTCGCCATTGGTGGCGAGGACTTCACCGTACGTGGCGGCACCAGCTGGGGCAGCGATCGTCGCAAGGGAGGCCAGGGGGGCTTCGTCGAGGACCTGGCACACGAGTACCGGATTCCGCTGGTCAATCTGATCGATGGGGCTGGTGGTACCGTCACCTCGGCGGCGCGTCGCGGGCACACGGTCTTTCCCGGCGTGCATGGTTTCGAGCAATCGGTGCGGCTGATGTCCGAAGTACCGGTGGTCAGCGCCGTGATGGGCACAGCTGCAGGCGGCCCTGCAGGGCGCGCGATACTCTCGCACTGGTCGGTAATGGTCAAGGGCAGCAGCCAGGTGTTCGCAGCAGGTCCGCCGGTGGTTGAGCGCTCGCTGGGCCAGAAGATCACCAAAGAGGAACTGGGCGGGACCCAGGTAGCCGTCGATCAGGCTGGCACCATCGATAACGCGGCCGAGACCGAGGCCGAGTGCTTCACCATGATTCGCCGATATCTCAGTTACATGCCGAGCAACGTCTGGGAACTCCCTCCGGTCGTCGACACAGCGGATTCCCCGCAGCGTCGGGAGGAGAGTCTCCTCAGCATCGTTCCACGCGAACGCCGCCAGCCCTACAACATGCGCAAGCTGCTGGGTATGATCGTCGATCGGGATTCGGCGTTCGAGATTCAACCCACCTTCGGCCGGGCAGTCATCACCTCACTCGCCCGGATGAATGGCAAGGTAGTGGGCGTAATTGCCAACAATCCAATGGTCAATGGCGGTGCGATGGATGTCAAAGCAGCGCGCAAACAGACCCACTTCGTACAACTGTGTGACACCTTTCACATCCCCATCATTTTTCTCGTCGATGTGCCCGGCTTCATGGTGGGACTGCAGGCCGAACAGGCCGCTACCCTTCGGGAAGGCATGAAGTCCGTGTACACGGCGCTACAGGCTACGGTGCCAATGCTGACAGTGGTCATTCGCAAGTGCTACGGCATGGCTGGAATGGGCACCACCGACAAGAACGGCCTCGACTTCAAGATTGCCTGGCCCTCGGCAGAATGGGGATCACTGCCCGTCGAGGGCGGCGCCGCAGCAGCGTTCAAGCGGGAGATCGAGAGCGCGCCGGATCCCAAGGCGCGTCTTGCGGAAATAGAGGCTGATCTGCGGCGCTTCGCATCGCCATTGCTGACTGCCGAAGCCTTTGCCGTCGAGGACGTAATCGATCCACGCGATACGCGCCCCTATCTGTGCCGCTTTATCGATGCCATGCAAGGACGACTTGCCACTACCGTCGGACAAAAACTACGCGCCGGTGTTTGCCCCTGACCAGGCGCGCAGCAACAGCGAAGCACCCATGGTCAGAATCAGCAGCGCTGCGATGCGCTGAACCGACTCACGCGAGAGACGGTCATGAAGATGGTGCCCCACCCACAACCCAATGAGGGCAAAGGGCACGAGTAATACGAAGGCCAATAACCGGTCCAGCAGCATCAGGCCGCCAGCGAGAAAGACAATCGCCCGGATCGATGTCGAGAAAAGAACCATGTTCGATAGCGTGGCGCGCAACTGACCCTTGTCGGACAAACGCCTGGAGAGATAGATGGCGTAAGGGGGGGCTCCCACGCCAAACAATGTTCCCGTGATGCCTCCGGCAAGACCGGAGACAGGTGCCCAGGCGCTGCTCACCGGCTTCACCACTCCGCCCGAGCGCAAGACAACGAGGGCATAGAGCACCAGAGACACACCAAAGGCTGTCAGCGTTGTAACCGTGGGCAGACTGACCAGCAGGGTGACGCCAGCAACCGCGCCGACAGCCGACAGCGGTACCATCCACTTCAACTCCTGCCACTGCGCATGTCTGGAAAATCGCGTACCCAAAGCCAGTGATGCGCTGACATCCATCAGCACCGACAGCGGCAGCACAAACTGGAGTGGAAACAGCAGAGAGAGAAGTGGGACTGTAAAAAACGCTGCACCGAAGGCAGTGATGCCAAACACAATGTACGAAAGACCGACGATCATGGCCGCCAGGGCCCAGGTGGACAGATCAAAGGGCAGGATCATCTGGTTGATTCCGGGATTTGCGAATCACAGGACTCGTCATCACGCATGTCGAATGATAGCGTTCGTATTCTTGCCCTGACATCTGAATTCATATTGCAATCATCACGACAGGAACCACCTCATGACAGCTCTGATGTTCATCCTGGGATTGGCCGCACTGGTCATGGGTGCCGAACTGCTGGTGCGCGGCGCCGGCCGACTCGCCACCACCGTCGGAATCTCGCCACTGGTGGTCGGCCTGACTGTCGTGGCCTTTGGAACGAGTGCGCCCGAGATCGCCGTGTCAGTCAATGCAGCATTATCCGGCAACACCGATCTGGCGGTAGGCAACGTGGTGGGCAGCAATATCTTCAATGTGCTGTTCATTCTGGGGATATCCGCCCTGATCACACCGCTGGTCGTTCATGCCCAGATCATCCGCCAGGAGATACCGATCCTGATCGGCTCCTGCCTGCTGCTTTTCGCGATCTGTTCAGACGACCGTATCGGACCAACCGAAGCCGCCATGCTCCTGGCCGCACTTGCCGCATACACCGTGTTTCTGATCATGCAATCGCGCAAGGAGTCACAGGCCATACAGGATGAATATGCCGCCGAAAATGTAAAGCAATCGAATTGGGACAAACCGATCGTTGTGCAAATCGTACTGATCATCGCTGGCCTGGGACTGCTCGTTCAGGGATCGGAATGGCTCGTGGATGCTGCAGTCATCTTCGCGAAATTGCTGGGTGTCAGCGATATCGTGATCGGCCTCACCATCGTGGCAGCCGGCACGTCCATGCCCGAAGTCGCTACATCGATCATGGCGGCCATCAAAGGCGAGCGGGATATCGCAGTGGGGAATGTGGTGGGAAGCAACACCTTCAATATTCTGGGTGGGCTGGGTATCACCGGTCTGCTTGCTCCGGCGGGAGTCGTGGTACCCGCATCAGTGATGAATTTTGATCTGTGGGTGATGCTCGCAGTCAGCTTCGCCTGCATTCCCGTGTTTCTCACCGGACGCGAGATCGCGCGATGGGAGGGTGCGGTGTTTCTTGTTTACTACATTGCCTATGTGACATACCTGATTCTCGCATCACAACAGCACGCAGCGTTGAATGCCTATTCAACGGCAATGATGAGTTTTGTCGTCCCGATCACGGTCGTTACACTTGTGGCTGTCATGATCCGGCGACCAGCGAGCACCTGACATCTTCATTCGATAACGCCATTTTGATTCGCTCAACCCAGGAGAGCAACCCATGCAGATCCGAGAAAAAACCTTCGTACAGATGAAGCTCTCAGGCAAGGCGGTGCATCACGCCCGTACCGATGTCAGTGTCCGGGACAAGCAGGTTGTGATTGATGAACCTCTGGCAAGAAACGGAACGGATCTCGGCCTCACCCCCACCGAGACACTTGGAAGTGCCCTGATGGGTTGCCTGAACGTGATTGGTCATCGGATCGCGCACAAACTCGGCATCACCATTCACTCACTCGAGATGGATCTGGAGATGGACTTCGATCGCCGGGGCGTGACTCTGGCGGAGGAGGTGGACGTCCCCTTCCCGACCATGACGGTCCGACTCAGAATCGAGAGCGATGCCGAGGACAGCCAGGTATCAGAGCTTCGAGAACAACTGGCCAAATACTGCGCCCTCTCCAAGATCATCCGTGCATCGGGTACCGATCTGAAAGAGGAGTGGATTCACACCCGTCGACCGGGTTGAATCCAGCCCCGATTGCATGGCAGGGGGGATCGATGAGGGGGAGAGTGCCACGCCCGCGCAGATCATACGCGAGCGCTGCAGGACATCGACCGGACGACAAGCTGTTTTGCAAAACCTACTTCACGCCCGCCAGTGTCTTCTCCGCTTTGTCGACCAGAGACGATCCGATCTGGGACTTCCACTTGTTGTACACACCCCGGGTGGCTTTCACGAATTCCTCCCGATCTGCTGCACTAGGCGTCGTCACCGTCACGCCTAGACCCTCGATGGTCTTGAGAAGCGGTCTGCCAGGTTCGACCAGTCCCGCGCGGGCAATCGCAATCTCCTGTCGCCCTGCATCAATCGCAGCCTTGCGCACGATTTCCCGATCCTCCGCCGTCCAACTGTTCCAGACCTCCCTGTTCGCCACGAAGATCAACGGATCGACCATATAGCCCCACATGGTCAAATGCTTCTGGGCAACCGTGTGAAGCTTGGCCGCCGTAAAGATGGTCAACGGATTCTCCTGGCCATCGACCGCTCCCGAGGCCAGAGCTGGCTGGGTGTCGGCCCAACTCATCTGAACCGGATTGGCACCAAGGGCGCTGAACATGTCAATGAACAGCGGGGATCCGACAACGCGGATTTTCATGCCTTTCAGATCGGAAGGCGTTCTGATCTCTCTCTTGGAGTTGGATAACTCGCGAAAACCATTCTCGCCCCAAGCCAATGGGACGACACCGGCCTTGTCCAGAATGGCAAAGATGTCACTACCCACCTCACCCCCGGTGAGAGCGTCGATGGACTTGAAATCTCTGACGAGAAACGGCAGGGAAAAAAGATTGAGTTCCTTGACCTGCGGTGACCAGTTGATGGACGAACCAATCGCCAGGTCAATGACGCCCTGCCGAATAGCCGTGAACTCGCGCGTCTGATCGCCACCGACGAGGGATGTTCCGGGGTACATCTTGATATTGATGCGACCTTTGGTGCGTTCGCGAACCAGATCAGCCCAGATATCCCCACCCTTACCCCAGGGGAAGGCGTTGCCAAGAACGGTGGACAACTTGTATTCCGCCTTATAGCCCGGCGGCAGCGTCTGCTGCCCATGAGCGGACATCATGGAAAACGACATACCCAAACCGGCCAGCATGAGGGCCGCCGATCGAAGATTTGCAGTGAACTTCATGACCATGTCTCCTTGTTATCGATCCTGGTTTTCAGTAACCCAGGGTTCTGGGAAGCCAGAGCGCGAGCTCTGGAAAGGCAATGACGGCAACAACAGCCAGAAGGGCAGAAAGCACGAACCACCATACCCACCGGAATGTCTGGTCGATTGGCACCCGCGCCATCTTGCACGAGACCATCAGGTTCACAGCCATCGGAGGCGTGAACTGCCCGACTGCCACCATCATGGTGAGCAGAATACCAAACCAGACCGGGTCCCACTGAAAGGCGCGCATGAAAGGGGTCAACAGCGGCACAAAGATCAGAAAGATTGAAACCCCATCGAGAAACATGCCCACAAACAACAGCAGGATCACAATGCACAGCAGCGCAGCGGTACTGCTGATGCCGCTCCCCAGGATGGCTTTGGCGAGAGGATCGATGATGGACAGTGTGGAGAGTGCGTAAGCAAATATCGCTGCAAGACCAATCACCATCAGGATGACTGCCGAAAGCTCGGCTGCCTCACGGAATATCGGGAAGAGGTCGCGCAATCCGATCGTTCTATGAATGACCATGCCGATCAGGAGCCCGTAGCCCACTGCCACGGCGGCGGCCTCCGTGGGAGTGAACCACCCAAGCCGCATACCACCCAGAATCAGCACCGGTGCGGTCAAACCCCAGAAGGCCTCGCGCAGACTCTGGAGCACAGGCGGCCTGCTCTGCTCCACCTCGCGCACGCCGAGCCCGTGCCGCCGGGACAACCACACGGCTGGAATCATCAGAGCAAGCCCAATCAGCAGACCGGGCACCATCCCGGCAGCGAACAATGCTGGTACCGAGGCGCCGGGCATCAATACGCTGTAAATGATCAGAGCAATGGAGGGCGGGATGAGGATGTCGGTGGATGCTGCTGCGCCAATGACCGATGCAGAGAATGGCGCCGGGTAACCAGCACGTGCCATGGCGGCAATCATGACCCCACCCACTGCTGCGGCGTTGGCTGGACCCGACCCCGAGATACCGCCCAGAAACATCGCCACGGCAATGGCCACGACAGGCAGCATTCCCGGGCCCCGACCGACCAGGGCAACAGCCAGGTTGATGAGACGCTGCGCCACACCGGAGCGATCAAAGATGGATCCCACCAGAACAAACATGGGAAGCGCAAGCAAGGGATACTTGGTGAGCGTGGCATAAAAATTCTGAGGTACGGCCAACAACCCGAGGTTGGCGGTATCCAGATTGGCAAGAGCGATGGCTGCAGCTGCACCCAACCCGAGCGCTACTCCAATGGGCACTCCGACCAGCATGAGGATGACGAACAGCACAAAAAGAACCGCCCCGATCACTGGCCTGCCTCGTGGTGATGACCTCCGGCACGGCCATCTCGGGTGATGCGCTGCAGGGAGCGTGTGCAGAGAATGGCGCAAAACACGGGTAGCCACACCGAGTACCACCATTTGGGAATACCGATGGCGGGAGAGGTGTCGCCAAACCTGAATTCATCCCAGGCCATCATGGCCGAGAGCACTCCCAGGCCGAAAAAACACAACGCATTGGCGATGGCGGAGAATTTCCCGAGCATCAGTTGTCGCTTTGGACTTCCCGAATCGCGGAAAAACTCGATTCGGATATGGCTATCCCTGCGGATAGCTGCTGCACTGCCCGCAAGGCACATCACGAGCATGAGAAAACTGGAGATCTCCTCTGTCCAGGCAAATGACTGGTCAGTGAAGTAACGAATAAAAACATTCAGAAGCGTGATCAGGAGCAATGCCGCAAGCAGCACGCTCCCGATGATGTCTTCGGCAAGGTCGCCTGGAGATCTGGATTTATCGTTACTCAACCCTGCTCATCTCCCGGATGAATATGCGACCTCGCCGGTGACCGGCCTGTATCAGGGCCGTATGGCTGTTCTCGGCAGGAATCCGTCGACGAAGATCTGATCTGCGGTAAGTGGCGTACCGGGAACAGCAATATTTTGCGTAATGAAGTCTACCGTACGTGCCAATTTATCACGAGAGATGGTTCCGAATCCGCGACTCTCGACATCCGGTGTGATTGCGATACGTCGGATGATCTTGAGCTCTTCGACAATGATTTCCGGATCGAGTGCCTTGAGATACTGTGTCTGAATTCGCGCGGCTTCCTCAGGATTGGCCAACGCGTCTTTCCAGCCTCGCATGGCGGCCCGCACGAATCCACGCACCACCTCGGGATTCTTCTTGAGGTAGTCATCACGCACGCCAATGCTGTTTGCGTAGATATCCAGCCCGTAGTCCGCAAGGAGAAGACAACGCGGGGTGGCTCTGCCAGCGGTTGCCTTTCGAATCGAGGGCTCGCCCATCAGAAACTGATCGATCGCCTGTACCTTGTTTCCAACCAGCATGGGCACACGCGCCGCCGCGTCGATATTGACCACCTTGAGCGAGTTGGGATCGAGGTTGTTCATCTTCATGAAGGCAGCAAAGATCCGCGGCATGAACGAGGCGCTGCTCGAGCCGAGTTCGAGGCCAACCATCCCACGTGGCGATGTGACGTTGGCACCCGGATCGAGAGTGAACACACAATAGGGCGCACGCTGATACACGCCCGCCACGATGCGAATCGACGCGCCGCCGCTGCCGCTGGCGACCAGGCTGGGAATGTCGATGAAACCAAGATCTGCTGCGCCAGTCTCTACGAACCGGATGGCATCAGCCGTGCCCTTCGATGGCAATATCGTGACGTTAAGCCTTTCCTCTTTGAAGTATCCCTTGGCAAGAGCGACATACCAGGGCGCATGCCGGCCGAGCGGGATGAAATCAAGTGCGAACTTGACCTCCTCCTCGGGGGCTCCCTTCGTCGCGGGAGCCTGCGCGACTGCCGTGGTGGCAGCACCCAACACCATCAGTAAACCGATCAAGCGATGTATCACCCTCATGGCCGTTCTCCCTCTCCCCTTCATGTTGATTTGATCCGAGCACCATCAGGTGACGGAAGCCTTGACAATCCGATCCCGCAGGGACGCCAGATGTGCAACCATGGCTTTCCATGCGGCTACGGGATCTCGTTGCACGATGGCTTTCAATACCGCCTCGTGCTCTTTCTGGGTAATCTTGAGACCATCCGGAGGCATGATCCGGAGATGCCACATGAGGTCGGATCTTTCATGCAGCGGACGCAGGGTATCGGCCAGTATCGTGTTCCCGGCGGCCTCGGCCACAGTGCCGTGGAATGCACGATCCAGAACACTGAAAGCCCCTCTCTGGCTCTGATTCTGAAGCTGGGCTGACTGCCGCAGGATACCGCGCAGTTCTGCAATCTGTTCAGGGCTGATCCGCTCAGCCGCCAGCGCCACGATGTTGGGTTCGATGGCTATTCTGGCCTCGATCACCATCAGAATATCGCGAAGAGAGTCGGTTCGTATCACCAGGCCCTTGCGGGCAATGACCTCGATCAGCCCCTCTGCCTGGAGTCGATGAATGGCCTGATGTACCGGCATGCGCCCCAGACCTGTGTACTCGCACAGACTGGCCTCATTCAGAAACAACCCGGGACGCAACTCGAACGACAGAATGCCCGCCTTGATGCGCTCGTATGCGAGTTGGGTCAGAGAGGTCTTGCTCGCTGCTCCAGGTGAGCGGCGACGTTCCTGCGCGAGCAGGTCGGCCCCCTGAGGATCGCGGAGAAAAACCCGGGCATCGTCCAGTGTTTCTGATTGCATATCTTGTAATATATCACGCAGCCGTATCCGAATCGCTCTTATCCGCAAAAACGATAGGCCGTCGGACACACCGATCGATACCGCCAACAGGATCGCATCAACATGGAGAGCAACAGCATGCCGTTCGGAGTGGTTCATCGCGTTGGCAAGATTTTTTCGACTGCCGAACTCGACCCGGCCGCCACCCAGGATCTGATCGCTCTCGAAGACATCTCCTTTTCCTTTGAGCAAGGGGAATTCGTCGCCTTTCTAGGTCCGAGCGGATGCGGCAAGACCACTCTGCTTCGGATCATGGCTGGCCTGGTACCAGGCACTTCCGGCGAGGTTCTGATCTCGGGAAATCCCGTTGCGGGGCCCTATGGCGACTACGGGTTTGTTTTTCAGGCGCCCGGACTCATGCCGTGGCGATCGGTATTGGACAACGTTCTTTTCCCAATGGAGATCCTGCGCCGGCGTGACCGACACGCCGAGGATCGCGCACGTCATCTCCTGGATCTTGTCGGACTCAAGGGCTTTGAGCGAGCACGACCACATCAGTTATCGGGTGGCATGCAGCAAAGGGTATCGCTGTGTCGTGCGCTCATTCATGAACCCAAGCTGCTTCTGATGGATGAGCCTTTCGGTGCCCTCGATGAGTTCACCAGGCTGGATATGAATGATCTGCTGTTGAGCGTGAAGCGAGAGACCGGCGCTGCGGTGCTGTTCGTTACACACTCCATCGCCGAGGCCGTGTATCTTGCAGACAATGTGCTGGTTTTCAGCCGCCGACCCGGTCGAATCATTACCCAGATCCGGCCCCCGCTTGGCCCCGATCGAATACGAAGCATGCGGTTCAATTCGGCATTTCTCGAGGCAGAGCGGGCTGCCGGTGAGGCACTCGGTGTGGTTCATGCCACGATGGATCACCACACGGCGAATTCAGGTGCCAAGACATGACGAAACGCGCTTTGGGTACTCACCGAGTCATTTATCCCGTCGGCGGTGCGCTTCTGCTGCTGCTCATCTGGCAGTTCATCTGTCTGGCATGGAATGTACCGCCATCCATCCTGCCCACGCCCGTGCAAGTCGGAGAATCGATCGGGAAGCATTGGGGATTGCTTCTTGACGAGGGCCTCATCACCCTGAAGGCCACGATGTACGGCTTCGGACTCGCCCTGTTGCTCGGCATTCCTCTGGCTGTCATCCTCACAACGTTCCGCTGGGTCAACCTCATGTTTTACCCGCTGCTGGTCGGGTTGCAGTCGGTTCCCAAAGTAGCACTCGCACCCATCCTGCTGGTGTGGCTCGGAACGGGCATGTCATCCAAGCTTGCACTGGCCTGGCTCGTCGCCTTCTTCCCGGTGATCGTTGACACGGCTGCGGGCCTGCAATCAACGCCCAAGGAACTCCTCGAGCTGGCGAAAAGCCTGAAGGCATCGCGCTGGCAGGTGTTCTACAAGGTGAGGTTTCCAGCTGCCTTGCCCTTCGTATTCACCGGTGCCAAAGTGGCTGTCACACTATCGCTCATCGGGGTTGTCATTGGCGAGTTTGTCGGTGCCGGCGAGGGGCTGGGATTCCTTCTTCTCAGCGCGACATCCCAGATCAACACCGCGCTCGCCTTTGCCGCCCTCTTTGCACTCTCGATCCTTGGCATGTTCGTGTACTTCCTGGTTGTTCTCGCGGAACACGCCCTCGGCGGATGGCTACCACCGACATCCACTCAGCACTGAATCAAACACACCCCGGAGGAAATCATGCCTGCATCCAATTCCGATATGTCCTTGCCCGCCGACGCGCCTGACCTCACCGAAATCCTGATTGCATCGGGCAGCATGGAGTGGCGCGCCAAAAGTCTCGCGGGCGTATTCGAAAAGATGCTGTGGCGCAATGACGCTACCGGAGCCTCGATTGCACTGATCAAGTTCGCCAAAGGCGCGAGTATTCCAAAACCACACAGTCACGCCTCAAATCAGTTCATGTTCTGCCTGAGCGGCAAGTATGAATACACGGCAACCGGCGTGACCCTCCTGCCCGGATCCTTCTACTGCAATCCCAAGGGCAATGTTCATGGGCCCACACTTGCCCACGAGGAGACGGTAGTGGTGGAGATCTATGATGGCCCACACTATCCGCAGGTGCCTGATTGGTACACAGACCCGGTTGACGCGACCTGAGCTGCAGCGATGTCATCGCCCTACAACAACCTTCCAGAGGCGCGAAACCGCCCGGTTGCAATCATCGGTGCCGGACCAATCGGACTGATGACTGCACTCGGGTTATCCCACTACGGCATTCCAGTCCAGATCTTTGAGGAAGACGGGCAACTGTCGCTCGACATCAAGGCGGGGACCATCCTCACCCGAACCATCGAGGTGCTCCGACGCTACGGGGCTGCAGATCGGGTCCTCGCGTCTGCGCTCCGGATCGACGAAATCGGAGAAGTCGATCGACAAACCCAGAAAACACAATTCCCCATCCATATGCATGTCCTGGGAGACGAGACGCGTTTCCCCTTCGTCATCAATATCCCGCAAAATTATCTTGAGCCGCTACTCGCCGAGACACTGGCCGAAAGAAGTCTGGTTGAACTCAACCTGGCGCACAAGCTCACCGGCTTCACCGATCACGGCGATCATGTGGCGCTGGCACTGGAAACGCCCGACGGTCCGAAGACGGTCGAGTGTTGCTGGATGCTCGCCTGCGACGGCGGTCGCAGCAATGTGCGGACAGCTCTCGGTATTCATGCTGAAGGTTACTCACTGGATGAAAAGTACGCACTGGTCGATCTGAAACTCGATCTTGACCTTGCCAATCCGCGTGACTACCCCTACCTGGCGTATTTCTCCGATCCCGATCAGTGGATGATTCTGGTGCGTCACCCCACCTGCTGGCGATTCGTATACCCGCTCAAGCCCGGACAGGATTCGCCCAGCGATCAGGAACTTCTCGACAAATCACTCTCCTTTATCGGCTCGGTGGATGCGGTGCAGGTGATGAACAAGGTCGTGTATACGGTTCACCACCGTGTGGCCAGCCGCTGGCGCGCTGGGCGCGCCCTGCTGATGGGTGATGCCGCGCACCTGATCACCCCGATGTGGGGCCTTGGGATCACCACGGGAGCACTCGATGCCTCAAACCTGCCATGGCGTCTGAACTGGATCTTGCGGGGATGGGCCGATGAATCGCTCATCGATGGGTATGAACGGGAGCAACGCCCCATGGCACTCAACGGATCTGGCCAGGTGGCAGAGGCGGCACGGCTCTATATGGCCAAACGCAGGGAAGATGCAGTAGCAATGTCCGACAACAACTGGGCCAACGCATACACCCGCGGGCTCCTCGGAGTGAAGCTTGATCTTGCAGGAACTGATCAGGGATCGCTATTCAAGCGGGAGACACGCCCCCCTGTCGAAACCGGTGATCGCCTGCCCGATTTTCCCCTGCACGACGGTACCGGGCGGCCATGCCGGGCACACGATCTGTGTCAGGACCGATTTGCAGCACTCTACTTCACCGATGCACGACGACGCCCGAGAATTCCCGGAAAGGACTCACAGACGATGATTCATCGGGTTGTTTCACGATGGGACGCACCACTTGACAGCGGGCTGCGTGACCGGTGTGTGCTTGATCCCGGGAACGCATTCATGAGCCGTCTGGGCATTCCGATCAATACCCTCGTTCTGGTGCGACCGGATGAGCACATCGCAGCGATCGTACCCATCGACAACGCTGATCCCGATGCGCTGTACATGCAAATCACCGGACGCACGCCCCCAACATGACAGCACTGACTGTGAGGTACGACTTTTCGGGCTCGACCATACTGGTCGTTGGCGCGGCCTCGGGTATTGGAAGAGCCATCGCACTTGCCTGCCATCAGGCTGGCGCACATGTCTGGGTTGCCGATATCGACACCGAGGCTCTGGCCAGCCTGCCAGAGGAGCGCAATCTGCACCGCGTGTCGCTGGATGTCTCCAATCCCGCCGCATGTCGCAACATGATCGATGACATCATGACTGGCGCCGGGCAAATCGATGCGGCTGTTCTGACGGCGGCCATGCAGGTTCGCACACCGATCGACAAGACCTCAGACGAACTCTGGCAAAAACATCTCGATGTCAATCTGTCTGGCGTGTTCTATCTGGTTCGCGCGCTTATCCCGGTGATGAAGCGGCGGCAAAGAGGTTCAATCATCGCCTTTACCTCGGGGCTTGCCTCGAACGGATGGCCAGGTGCTGCAGCGTATGCAGCCACCAAAGCCGCGATCGTCGGTCTGGTGAAGAGCGCTGCCCTTGAACTGCGCCCCCATGGAGTCCGTATCAACGCAGTATCACCCGGCCTGATCGCAACCCCCGTGTTTCTCGACTCAGCCAGCCCTGGCGAGATTGCGGGCTACGAGAGAGCGCTGGGCATTTCAGCACCCGAGGATGTAGTTCCGATGCTGATGCACCTGATCTCTGATGGATCCGCATCCATCTCCGGAACGGTTGTCGAACGTCGGCTGATCCCCGTCACCTCTCACCTGCAGCCATGAACCAGACATCCGTTGTATCCGTATCTGCATCCCGAATGCAGGCATGGGCAAGCCAAGCCTTCATCACCTGTGGTGTTCCCCAAAATGATGCCCATCTCACAGCCGAGGCGCTCGTCGAGGCTGATCTGCAGGGTGTCGCTTCTCACGGTTGCATGCTCCTGCCCATGTATGTCGATCGGCTGCGGGCCGGCAGTGTCAATCCCAGGCCCAATATCACTGTAATCGAGGATCGCCCATCGTTGCTTGTCATTGACGCCGATCACGGGCTTGGCCAGGTGTCCGCGGCACGCGCGGTTCACATGGCCATGGAGAAAGCAGGCAACACCGGCGTTGGCATGGTCGCTGTTCGACATGCCTTCCACTTTGGTACCGCAGCATTCTGGAGTTGTCGTATCGCCGCCCGCGGAATGATCGGCGCTGCAATGTCCAACACCCGACCTCTCATGCCAGCCCCGGGTGGTGGCGAGAGACTCATTGGCAACAATCCCCTGTCATTTGCATTCCCCGCGACCGAGGGTGAGCCCCTCGTCGTCGACATGGCCACAAGCAGTTCGGCCATGGGAAAAATTCGTAATGCCGAGCGACAGGGCCGCAGCATCCCCGAGGGTTGGGCGACCGACAAGGAGGGCAAGCCCACGACATCGCCCACAGAGGCAATTGCCGGCATGTTGCTTCCAGCCGCCGGACCCAAGGGTTTCGGATTGGCCGTCATGATCGATCTGCTCTGTGGGGGCATCTCGGGTGGATCCATCGCTGATCAGGTACAGCCGCTGTATGGTCCCGCAGACCGGGCCTACGATTGCGCACACTGGTTCATGGCCATCGATGCAGGGCAGATGCTCGGTGATCGGGCTGCACAACTCGCCGATCGCATTCGCCAGTCACGTCAGGCCGCAGGCGTCGAGCGCATATATGCACCTGGCGACCTGGAGCGCGAGCAGCGCAACAAGCATCGACACCAAATCGGTATCGAACCGGCGCTCCTGTCCCAGTTTGACAAAGTTGCAGACAGCCTGGGGTTGGAGCATCTGCTTCTGCCTTAGTACATTCATCATTCATCTCATCGGAAGTCAATCCACACCATGACCAGCAAAAAACAGCACAATCCCGCAACACTGGCTACCCCCAACGGTCACTTCTCGGCGGCAATCAGCATCGTTCCCGCGAGCGGCCGGATGGTGTTCATCTCCGGCATGACCGCAAGACGCCCCGATGGGAGCATTGCAGGAATAGGTGACATCGAAGCACAGACCCGACAGGTATGCGAAAACCTCAAAGCCGCCATGGAGGATGCCGGCGGCACGCTTGCAGATATCTGCCGAGTGGATGTCTATGTCCGAAACATCGAGCACTTCGATCTGATCCACAAGGTCCGGCGCGAATACTTCACCTCGCCTCCACCCGCCTCGACCATGGTCGAGGTCTCCAAAATGGTGAAAGCAGACTACCTGATCGAAATCAGCGCGATTGCCGTTATCGAGGCGTCATGATGGCACTCCGACTGGGTACGGTGGAATTCGAGAGTCGCGAGTATGCCGCATGCCTGCGTGATGATGGGCGCATCTGTCTGCTGCCTGCCGATTTAGGTGACATTGCCGACATCATCTCCCGTGGCCCCTATATCAGGCAGGAAGTCCTCCAACACTGCGAGACTGCCGCGAATGTCGTCGAGGCCAGCGAAGTCAGGGTGCTTGCTCCCCTGCGCCGGTTTCAACGCGATGTGCTGTGCACAGGCTGGAATTACTGGGATCACTTCTACGAGAGCGAGGGGAAGCGGGAAGGTCGGGATGTGCCCAAGCCGGATGCACCCACGTTCTTCACCAAAGCACCCAACACAGCCACATCACCGGTAGGCCCCATCGCGTTCGATCCCAGG
>CAYYDO010000010.1:17262-19194 GCA_964470595.1 uncultured Burkholderiaceae bacterium
GGTTTCAGCGAAATGGGATTACGAGGCCGAGATCGTAGTAGTCATCGGAATCGGAGGCCGAAGCATTCCGGTGGATCAGGCCATGGAACATGTCTGGGGCTTCTGCCTTGCGAACGATATATCGCAAAGGGATCTGCAACGGCGACACGGTGGTCAGTGGCTCAAAGGCAAGAGTATCGATGCCACTATGCCGCTTGGTCCGTGGATCACCCACCGCGATGATCTGCAACTGCATGGATTGATGTTTGAATGTGAGCTCAATGGCACGATCATGCAGCGGGCCAGTATCGACGATATGGCCTTCTCCATTGCCGAACTGATCTCCGAACTCTCTTTCGGCATGTCGCTGATGCCAGGAGACATCCTCCTCACAGGAACGCCCAGCGGCATTGGGAATGCCCGGACACCGCCCGTCTTTCTATCCGAGGGCGATCGTGTGATTGTCCGCTGCGATGCTCTTGGCGAACTCAACAATGTCATGACGGCTGTTGACCTGTCGTCTTATCACCGCGGAGTATGAATGAAGCCTGAACTTCGTGTTCACTCGCTTGCAGGATACGGGCTTGAGGTGCCTGATGTTGACGTTGCCAGACACTTCTATGCATCGTTCGGACTCGTGCCACAGGAAGAGCGTGATCATCTTGCCCTTGGATGTATCCATCAGACCAGCCCCAATGTCCTGATCCTGCAGGGTGCCTCGGGATCAACCAAGCGCCTGCATCACATATCGTTCCTGGTGCACGCTGATGACCTGCCTCTGTTCGAAGAGCGGCTGCATCGGTTGCATGTCTCGACCACTCCCCCCGTATTTGCGAACATCCGCCCCGGAATATGGTTTCAGGATCCATGGGGCACGTGGTTCAATCTCACACCACTATCCGGCAGAGAAGCGGAATTGACACCGACTCCGGTGCGGTCCGGGAATCGTGTGGACCGACACCTCTGGCAAGAACTGAGAAGGGATATCAGACCGAACAAGCTGGGTCACATGCTGCTCTTTACCAACGATTTCGAGCAGGCAGAGGCGTGGCTATGCACGGCGCTGGGCCTGCGTGTCAGTGACCGGGCTGCCGGAAAGGTCTCATTTCTCTCGGGTGGAAATGGTGTTCGTGATCACCATTGCTTCGGTCTGATCAACAGCACCCATCGCGGGTTTCAGCATTCGAGTTTCCATGTCGACTCCTTCGACGATATCGGATTCGGATCCTGGCAAATGCGCAAAGCCGGATTTGAGGATCAATTCGGTCTGGGGCGTCATGCCCTGGCCTCGAATCTGTTTCTTTACGTGCGTGATCCATGGGGCAGTTGGGTGGAGTACTACACCGATATGGACAAGATCAGTGAGGCCTGGGTTTCTCGTGACTGGAAGGAGTTGCCCTATGTCTGGGGACCCAAATGGTCACCAGAGTTCTGGGCCAATGAAATGAATGCCAATCTCGAACCACGATAGGTTGCCTGACAGGATGACCATTGACCTGGATGTTCATGCTCACCTGGCACCGGTCAATTCCGGGACGCTTGCTGCGATCGACGGTGTGAAGTGGGATGAGGCATCACGCTGTCTCGATATTGACGGAAGATTACTTCGCGTCGCGGAGTTGTATCGCCCGGAAGAATTGATTCGCTGGATGGATAGCAAGGGGATACGGCAGGCGTGGATATCGATTCCGCCCCCGCTCTACCGCCAGCAACTGAATGAGGATGCTTCAAGGCACTGGTGTCACTATGTGAACCGGGAATTGCTTGCTATTGCCTCTGCATACAGCGATCGATTGCGTGCCCTGATTCATCTGCCTCTGGAGCATCCCTCCCTGGCACTTCGTCTCTACGAAGGTCATGCAGCGCCGGAGATCGCAGGCTGTGCGCTTGCTGCAGGTGGGCACTCGCGGATCGTCTTGTCTGACGAAGCGTATCTGCCGCTATGGGAAAGAC
>CAYYDO010000010.1:19204-22571 GCA_964470595.1 uncultured Burkholderiaceae bacterium
AACGATCAGTCCTTCGTTTTTCTTCATCCGGGAACATGTCACGACAAACGACTCGCGCTGTTCTATCTCGAGAACCTGCTTGGTAACCCTGTCGAGACAGCCATCGCAGCAACCCATCTGATCATGGCTGGCATCCCGGAAAAGTTTCCACGGATCCGTTTCTGTCTCGCCCACGGTGGCGGAGCATTTCCCGGGATTGTGGGGCGCCTCGCTTCACGACCAACAGGCCGGGCGTGAATATCTCGGTAGAACGCCCCATGCTTGCGGCCCGCCGACTCTGGGCCGACGGAATTACACATGATCCGGGGGCCCTGAGACAGGCCGAGGATGTTTTCGGACGCGATCACATCCTGTACGGGTCAGACTGGCCCTTCCCCATGGGGCTGTCTTCGACGGAGGCCCCTCACCAGCGATGATGCCCTCTCGGATCAGAACAGAGCCTCACACCCGGTGACTTGCGACTTCCGCAACCTCGTCCGGGTGAGCACATTCATGAGCGGCCAGGTGACATAACTGCACCAGAAGCGCCGGGACACTTTCCCGGTCAGACGCAGGGTATCCCGGACCCGCATGGTTATTTGCCTGCGCAAACGCGCGAATGGGATAATTCCGCAAAACCAATCTTCAGCGGTGCGCATGCTAAATGGCTAGAAACCAGAAGTTGAAGGTATCAAAAATCATCGAACTGGTCGTACGCTCAAACAGGCCGCTGACATCCCAACAGATCGCCGAAACCCTCTCCCTCGATACAAGCACCACCAACCGCCTGCTGAACTCAATGGCAGAGGATGGGCTTCTTCGAAAGGACAGAAAAACCAGAACATTCCATCCCGCCGCTGCCGCGTTATTCCCTCTGCCACTTTTCCACCCATTGAGCACGTCGGCAGAGAAAATCTGGTCTGCAGTGCTTCAATTGAGAAATGAATGGAGTCTGACAGCTGGATTCGTTTATTTTTATGGTGATGAACGCATTCTCGCTGCCATTGCCATGGGAGTCGATCCCCTTACATCCCAGTACAACACCATCCTTACCTCGCCCATTCATGCATCGGGGTCTGGGAAACTGCTGCTGGCGTCCAAACCGGAGGGTCGCTGGAAGAGCCTTCTGGGGCCGACACCCCTGCATCAGTTCACACCCAGAACGACGACCGATCTGAAATCGCTTGAGAGGGAAATCAAATCGGGTATCGAAAACGGTTTCATCGCTTGCCAAGACGACTACATCGAAGGATTTTCGGTCGTCTCAAGCCCCGTTTATCTCAGGAAGAGAATCATCGGATGTTTCTTTATTTCTGGCAGATCGGAAAACCTGAACGAAAAAGGAATAACCGAGATCGGTTCATCACTGAACAAGAGGTCATCCCTGTTCGAACTCTCGAATCCAGCTCTGAATGATTTCGAAAGTCTCTTTATCTAGCGTTCAGGAATTCCGCACTCAGTTTTTCGGCGGCCATCATGACCGGCAAATTGGTGTTGCTGCTGGTATGAATCGGAAAAATCGACGCGTCATGAATGAAAAGATTATCGATTCCGTGAACGCGTCCACTACTTGATGTGACTGAATCAGCCGGGCTGCTTCCCATGCGACATGTTCCGACGGGATGCCAGCAGGTATGTGCGCTCCTGGCGAAGTAACGCGCCGCCTCCTCCGGAGTGCTGACTTCGCCACCAGGTCGCGTCCGACAGCGCATGACCTCTCTCATGGCTGGTTCAGAGGCGAGGTCATCAAGAAGGGCAAAACCTTGCTTCAGCCGATCAAGATCTCCGTCGCCTTCAAGATAATTGTTTTCGATGACACAGCGTCGCTCATCTCCGGTCGTGCCGAGATGTACGCTTCCCGCGGCGCTGGGGGAGATGTCATAGACGCCGAAATGAAATCCCGGGAAGGGATCAATGCCAGTCTTCAGATCAGTCGACAGCCTGCCCTCGGCTGACGCAAGCCCCAATTGAACCCGGAAGCGTGGCGAATGGTCCCCGGGGGACAGCGGAACGAACGCCGTGGAAACGAGGGAGGATGTACCGAAAAGACTGTAATTGCCCGCAAGATAGCGAGCAGCCTGCACGGATGCGAATCCCCTTGAAAGAAAAAGATTGTTCACTGTTCCTGCATACCTTGACTCGAAGGTCTGTCGGATCATCACATGATCCTTCAGATTGGCGCCTACCGACACCAGTTCATGCCGTGCCTTCAGCCCAGCACGCTCGATGACTCTCGGGTGTCCGATACCAGATCGTTCGAGAATTATTGGCGTCCTGACGGCACCGAGGCAAAGAAAGAAGCAGTCTGCACTGTAGTCCTGTTCGCGCCCCTCCCTCGTCAGCACCCTGAGCCCACGCACGCGCCCCTCCTGAACAAGCAACTGATGCGCGAGACTCTCGAACGCGAATGACAGCTTCGCACGATTCGCGACAAGAGAAAGATATCGCGATGCATCGGACCTCTGATATCTGGAGGCAGTCAATTGAAGCTGATACACGCCAGACTTGTACGTGTCGTTGTAGTCATCACCGGATTCCAAGCCCATCGCATTGAAGGCGGCATGAAATGCAAGACTGAAACGATCAAAGGGAATCTTGGAGACCTTTATCGGACCTGAACCGCCACGAGTGCTGCCGTGACTGAACGTTACCGTTTCAATTGACTTGAAGTACGGGAGGCAATCGTCATAGGACCAGCCCTGTATGCCGTAGTCTGCCAACTGCGCATAAAGAGCCGGATCACCCCGCACAGCAAGCATCCCGTTCACAGCACTTGATCCCCCAAGCCCCCGACCGGCATGCCATTCGAGCTTTCTTCCGCTCAAACGACCGGCAGGCTCGCACTCATCCACCCAGGTGCGAGCAGAATCCTTGAGTGCCCTGCCGACGCCAAGTGGAAGTCTCTGCCAAAACGACAGTTTGTCGGGACCAGCCTCGAGCAGCAGCGTTCTCAATCCGGCAGCCGAGAGTCTGCTTGCAGTCACGCAACCCGCCGATCCTGCACCTACGACAATTGCGTCGAAATGAGTACCGTTACTCATCTCATGCAATTGAATCGTGAAGGAGTCCGCGAATTGCCTGACCATACTCAACAAGGAGACTGTCTCCCAAATTTCTTGGTTTGGGGAGATCCAGGCGAATCTCTCTCACGATCCTGCCCGGTCGCGGTGACATGACGACGATGAGATCGGCAAGCTTCAGCGCCTCTTCGATGCTGTGTGTAACGAATACCACAGCCGCTTTTTCTCTCGACAGGATGTTGAGCAACTCATCCTGCATCTTCTCGCGCGTAAAGGAATCGAGTGCAGCGAATGGCTCATCCATGAGCAAGAGCCTGGGCTCTACCGCCAGAGCTCGTGCAATGGCAACCCGCTGGCGCATCCCACCG
>CAYYDO010000010.1:22581-23923 GCA_964470595.1 uncultured Burkholderiaceae bacterium
CCCGCCAGAGAGCTGATGCGGGTACTTCGCATCAAAACCTGTAAGTTCAATTACGGAAAGGTAGCGGTTGACAATGTCACGACGGTCATCTTTGCTCAGGCTGGCCTTGTGCAAAAGGCCGTATTCGATATTCTGGTACACCGTCATCCAGGGGAACAAGGCGTATTCCTGAAAGACCATGGTCCGATCGATCGACGGGCCGGACAGAGGTCTTCCTTCCATCAAGGCATTACCCGAATCCAGAACCTCGAATCCTGCAAGAATGTTCAGAAGTGTCGACTTACCGCAACCACTGGGCCCCACCAGACAGACGAAATCATGACTGCTGAACCGGAGGTTCACGTCATCAAGCGCGTGGACCTCTGTGCTGTTATCCCGAAAGACCTTTGAAGCGTTTGTGATCTCGATGAAACTCTCGCTCATCGCGTGTCCTTCCACCGAAGTAGCAGTCTCTGAAGAGACAGGACGGCAGCATCGAGCATGATCCCGATGACTCCAATCGTCACCATTCCAACGATAATCTGGTCACTCTTGAAGAGAAGGCGCCCCTGACTGATGAGATGCCCAAGACCTGAACTTGCAGCAACGAGTTCTCCAGCAACAAGCGCCATCCAGGCGACGCCTCCACCGACTCTCAATCCCACAAACATTGCGGGCATCGAGGCGGGAAGAATGATGCGGGAGAACATGGAGAAAGGCGTTGCACCCAGGTTTCTTGCTGCTCGAATATAGATGTCATTAACTGATCTGGCGCCCTCATATGTGTTGAGCAGGATGGGAAAGAATGCGCCCAGAAAGATGATGAATATGTTTTGACTGTCTGTTATTCCAAACCACACGATACTGAGTGGAATCCATGCAAGTGGCGGTATCGGGCGAAGAAAGCCCACAAGCGGCTCGAAGAACCATCTCATGGATCTCGACATTCCCATCGATAGCCCCAATGGGTAACCAATACCCGCTGCTACAAGAATGGCAATCGTCACCATTTTTAGACTTGCATAGATGTCTGACCGGAGGGTTCCTGTTCGCAGCAGATCAAGGCAGGCGGCAACAACCTCGGTCGGACTAGGGAGAAAAATGGAGAGCTCCGGATTGAGCCGGATGTAGACCTCCCAGACCAGTGCAGCCATCAGGAGGGGCGCGTAGGTAACACAGCCCCTCCCGAGCAAGACCAGAACACGCTTCATCAATTTTTACCTGAGTTCAAGATGCGCTCCCTTTGATCATGAAGCGGACTCTAGTAACGCCTGCCCTTGAAGAACCATGGCCCGGTCAGATCGCCCTTGGCTGGAAACTCCTGACGGCCCATATGCATCAAACCATAGTCGGGATAGGGCGG
>CAYYDO010000010.1:23933-26736 GCA_964470595.1 uncultured Burkholderiaceae bacterium
AAGCCGCAGGAAGAAAAACCGGTGAGTCCGGAATCTTCCAGTTCAATTTCCGAAATGAATTGCCAAGATAGGTTGGCCTCAGAAAGCCCTTGAACTCATCAGCGGAATAGCGTCGCTTGAGCACACCCGCATCGTGCATGACGCCCGCCTGAAAGATCTCGAGATCGATGTAGAAGCCTTTTGAATTCTCGAAGACGTAGTTCAGGGTTGGCTTCGGGTCGACGATATGTATCAGGACATCTCGACGAATAAGGCTTTCATCCCTGCCGCGTTGGCTGACGTCCTTTACCAGATCAGCAATCAGTTGATCCGGGTTGTGCCGAACAATCAGCTTGGCCTCCACGAACGCATCGCAATAGGCCTGAACGACATCGGGGGCATTGGCCTCAAGTTCGCCCCGCATATAACTGTAGCCGTTGAAGACCTCGTATCGATCGATCAGTTCGAGTATGCGGGCGTTCTTTCTTACTTCGGTCATGAACAGAACGTTGGGTTCCCAGATACCGACCACATCGATTCCCGCCGGCATGGAAATGATGTCTGCAGGCCCCATGTTCTTGATCACGAAGTCCACACCGTCCCTGAGACCAAGCGTTTTTGCTGCAATCAGCAAGCCAAGGTGATTCGTGCTGCCGATGGTGACCCCAACTACTGCTGGTCGCTTCAGTACCTTCTGAGCTTTGAGGTCATCCAGTCCGCCCTTGAGCGGGGAATCGAGAGGTACGAGAAAGGCTTGCCGCTGCGCCGGATAGGTGGCGACAGCAATCGTTGGCACCTTCAGATCCACGAGGCGAAGCAGTCCGAGCGAACCAGCCTGGGCGACCTGAACGTTCCCCGGAATGAACGCCTCGTTCATCAGACCGGCCGTCAGCAGAGGAACGAACTCGGCATTTAATCCACGCTTTGCAAGCAAATCGTGTTGCTTCATGGCAAAGAGGGTTGCATTTCCATCGGACCACAGTGGATTCCATGCGACCTTCAGCGGCCACCAGCCTTTCGACTTGAGCCATGCAATCGACTTTTCCGAGATCTTTTCGTAATTGCTGGGCCAGCCCCAATCACTCAAATTTCCTGACTGAGCCGCAACCAGCCCCGGAAACCCCGAGGCTGCCGACAAGGCAGCCAAACCCGTACCGAACTTTAAGACGTTCCTCCTTGAGCTTCTTGCATTCATTTGAGTCTCCTGGAAATAGGTTTATTTTTGGATCGCTCTGACCGGCATCTTCAAAGCATCCCGGCGATACGGCTCATTCAAGATCCGAGGATCTGTATGGATTTCAACAACAGCAGGCGACTCCAGAGAGAACGCCTCTTTCATCACATCGGCAATGTGATCAGGATCATTCACCGAGTAACCCCTGGCTCCCATCGTTTGTGCTATCCGCGCAAAGCTCGGATTCTCGAGGTCGGTGTAGAAGTACCTCTCATTGAAAAAATCAAACTGGTTTCGCCGCTCCGCTCCGTAGACCTTGTTGTTGAAGATAACCGTCACCAGATTCAGTTTCTCCCGAACGGCAGTCATGACTTCTTGCAGACACATACTCCACGCTCCGTCCCCCACCATCGTCAGGACGGGCCGGTCTGGTCGAGCAAGTTTCACGCCGAGACCGGTCGGGAAACCGACACCGATACCTCCAAGGCTGCCAGCAGCAAACCACGATCGTGGCTGCGTAAATCGGTTGAAATACGCATTCGCGGCGCCAGAGATATTCCCGACATCCGCAACAACCAGAGCATCGTTGGGCGTCGCTGCCGCTACGCCTGACAGTGCTGCGCGGGGCGCCATGGGGTTCCCCGAACCGCCAACAGACGACATCTGCTTCAACTTCTCAGTCCAGGAGAGCCGCCTTTTCGAAATCTCGCCAGCAAGGCCTTCGATACTGCGTACGGGAGTAAAGCCCGAGAGCGCATCGAGGAGCTGGAGTGCCACCTCCCTGCAATCACCGAGAAGACCCACCTCTATGGGCTTTGTCGCGCCGATATCCAGCGGATTGATGCTGTTGTGGATCAGCTTGGCCGACTTCGGATAGAAATCAAGTCCGTACTGCGGTGTCGTCCCAAAGGCATTGAACCGTGTGCCCAGGGCAATGATCAGATCTGACTCAGCCAGTGTCTGCATGGCCATTTCAGACCCCTGATAGCCGAGGGCTCCAACGTAAAGAGGATCACTGTTATCGAAACAATCGTTGTGCAGATAGACGGTAGCAACCGGCGCAGCGATCAAACGGGAGAGAGCCCGAACTTCCTCGAACGCATCCCGCTCACCCACCCCCAAACCACACACGATGCAGGGTGTCCTGGCGGACCTAATCTGTTCAACCGCATGCTGAATGGATTCCCGGGTAGCACCGCCATATGTCCCATCAGACCGGTATCTTGCAGGGGCCGGGAAATCCTGATCAAAGACGTCGTAATACATGTCTCTTGGTATGTCGACTTGCACAGGCCCACGCAAGCTCCTGGCGGCTCGAAAGGCACCTCGAACCATCTCTGCCATGCGTTCAGGACGATTCACCTTTCCCTGCCACACTGTGACTGGCTTCAGTAACGCAATCTGGTCAATCTCCTGAAACGCCCCAGTGTGCTCGGCTGTGCTGAGAACTGCTGGAGTGAGAACCAGCAGGGGCGTGTGATTCAGATACGCACTTGCCACACCCGTCACAAGGTTGGTTATCCCCGGTCCATTCTGGCCAATGCACACGCCAACCCGACCTGACGCCCTTGAGTACCCCTCTGCCATCAACGCTGCACTCTGCTCGTGACGCACCTGAATGAACCGTATCCCGGCGCCCGGGAACAGGTC
>CAYYDO010000011.1:0-6930 GCA_964470595.1 uncultured Burkholderiaceae bacterium
AAATATGAATTATTTGGATGGCTGCGAGTTTGTGAAAGAATGTTGGCGTTATAGTGTGTGGCGTCGCCTGGACCGCGCGGCGCTGCCGGCATTTTAATCTCCCGGCGCCTCGTGCCACAGCAGATTAGGGCTTCTGACACCCGCCCGCAACCTCCGCCGGATATGCATGTGAAGGACCTGATCGAAAACTTTCTGGTGAATCACCTTGGCACAGGACTGCCCGCCTGGGGCAAGGCGCTGCTGGCACTCACCAATGTGTTTCTGATCCTGTTGTTGTCCTGGGCATTGCTGAGTGCTGTCGGAACGCTGTTGCGTGCGCTCAACAGCCGGATGGTGGCGCACAATCCGGACATCGACGAGCGAAAACGCATCGAGACGCTCACCCGCGTCGTGCGTTACGTTGCCAGTGTCGTGATCGGTGCCCTCACCATCATGCTGATCCTCGCCGAGATCGGCATCTCCATCGCCCCCATACTGGCGACGGCTGGCGTGGCTGGTCTTGCCGTGGGATTTGGCGCACAGAGTCTGGTGAAGGATTATTTCACCGGCTTTGTCATGCTCATCGAGAATCAGATCCGCGTTGGTGATCTCGTCGAGGTCGCTGGCAAGAGCGGCATGGTCGAGGAAGTCACGCTGCGGTTCATACGGCTAAGGGATATCGACGGCTCGGTGCATTTCGTTCCCAACGGCGTCATTGCGACGGTTACCAATCGAAGCCGCGAGTTTTCCTACGCCATGATCGATATCGGTGTGGCCTACAAGGAGCAGCTCGATCAGGTCCGGCAGGTGATTGCAGAGGCCGCGGAAGCATTTCGTGCCGATCCGGTCTTCGGCCCCCGCATTCTCGAGCCCATCGAGTTCATGGGCGTCGAGCAGCTCGCCGATTCGGCGGTGGTGCTGCGTTGTCGCTTCAAGGTCGCGCCGGCGGAGTTTGGTCCTGTGCGTCGCGAATTTCTCATGCGTCTGAAAAATGAATTCGACCGTCGTGGCATCGAGATCCCCTTCCCGAGTCGCACCGTCTACAGTCGTACCCAGTAGGTTCAGCCCAGCCAGGCCAGCAGGATGATCATGGCGGTGCCGGTTGAAATCGCCACCAGCAGCTTTCCTGGCCTGCTCACCATGATGATGAAGGCGGTGACTGCCGAGACGACCCGGTACATCGTGGGCACCTCCGCCAGTACGCCGACGGGCAACACGATGATGCGGATGACAAGCGCTGCGACCATGGCGTAGGTGACACAGGTGATCCAGCGAAAAAGAGGACTGTCCTGTGTGAGACGTCCGGAGAGCATCACGCCAAGACCTCGCCAGAGGTAGGTGCCCATGGCGGTCATGATCAGTACCACCCAGCCCCAGATGGCATTTTCCCGGGGAATATCGAGTAATTCATTCATGATTCGGCAGGTGGTGTTCGGGAGGGTGTGTCGGGGCCGCGTGCCGGATGCTGCGGCATGCGACGCGGCAACTTGGCATCGAGGGCAAACGCCAGGCTGCCACCGATCAGTCCGCAGGCAAGGATGCTCCAGCTCGGCGACCATGCGTACACCAGGGGCCCCGAGATACCTCCGATGATCAGCGCCATGCGGCTGGCTCTCGCTTTGACCTCGGCGAAACTCAGAAGAAAGAACAGCGGATTGAGCATCACGAGGCCCGCTGTGACAGGCATCGGTACGCTGCCGGCGAGGAGGTATCCGAGGATCGTTCCGGGGATGCCCGACAGCCAGCAGACCATGCCGAACCCGGTGAAGTAGGCATAGCGTGACCGTGGCGCGATGTTCGGGAAGTCACGCATCATCACTGCCCAACTGGTCATGGACAGGAAGTGCACCGTTGCGTAGAGGGATCGACCGCGGTCTTCCCCGGAAAACTGTGGCACCAGGGTCAGCGTCATGGGAAGAAATCGGGCAGCCGTCAGCGAACAGGCAATCGCGATTGCGATTGCGGAGGCCCCGAGCGCCATCATTTCCACGAACACCACCTGGCCGGGGAGGGCGTATACAAAGATGCTGATGGCGGTGGTGACACCGAGTGACAACCCACTGGCATGGCCCAGGGCGCCAAATCCGATCATCCCGGCAAGCAGCACCGCAGCGGGAACCCCGAAGGCATCCCGGCATCCCGAACGGAAGGCAGCCTGCTTCTCGGTCTTCTCGGATACGTTAGCGGGCATCACCGTCGAATTGTAGGCGCATGTGCGAGACCGGGTCGCTGGCTCTCAACCGACACCAGCCCGACGCTCTGTGCCGCCACTTCCACTGGACGTGACCCACCACACGCCCCATACGGTGAGGAGCGTGCCAGCGATGGTTCCAATGGTGACTGGCTCATCGAACAGCACCCATGCCATGGCAGCCGTCGTGGGCGGGGTGAGATACAGAAGGCTGCTGATCTGGGTGGCAGCGCCCTCGCGAATCATCAGGAACAGCAGTGAGATGGCCAGGATCGAGAGACCGAAAATGGCCCAGACCAGGGCGCCGATCAACTCGGGATGCCAGTCGATCTGCCGCGTCTCGATGAGAAACATGAATGGCAGGCAGGCCAGTGCGGATACGCTGAACTGAATCACCGACCCCGCTCGAAGGTCGAATGTCGGGCAAAAGCGCTTCTGGTACACCGTTCCTGCGGTGATACTGAGCAGCCCGAGTGTCGCCAGACTGACATTCGCCCAGGAGATATTCGCCAGACTGAGCTTTGCTATGACCACGAGTGTCACCCCGGCAAGACCAACCGCGAGCCCTGCCCACTGTCGTGGGGTGATCCTCTCCGAGAGAGCCGCAGATACGCAGGCAGTGAGAATGGGTTGCAATCCGACAATCAGGGCGACCAGCCCTGCCGACATGCCCAGCTTGACCGCAGCCCATACGCCACCGAGGTAGCCTGCGTGCAGGAGCACCCCTGCCAGGCCGATATGGAGGGTCTGGGACCGGTTTGGCCACACGGGACGGATCACAAGCACGGCCGGAACCATGATCGCCAGAACCCCCGCGAACCGCATGAACAGGAAGGTCATCGGCTCGGCATGAGGCATGCCGTAGCGGGCGATGATGAATCCCGAGCTCCAGATCAGGACAAAAGTGACGGGTATGAGCTGTCGAAGGCGTGCTTGCATGAGGAATAGGGGCCGAAGTGGTGGATAATGCCTGAATGAGTTTTGATTCCTTCGGCCTGCATCCAGATCTGATGCGGGCAGTCGCCGACGCCGGCTACACCACCCCCACCCCCATTCAGTCCCAGGCGATCCCCGTGATCATCCAGGGCAGGGACGTCATGGGCGCCGCCCAGACGGGTACCGGGAAAACTGCGGCATTCACGCTGCCGATTCTGCAGAGGCTGATGGCGCATGCCAATACCAGTGCCTCCCCCGCCCGGCATCCGGTGCGGGCGCTGATGCTGGCTCCCACCCGCGAACTCGCCGATCAGATTGCCCAGAATGTGGCCCAGTATGCCTGCCATGTTCCCCTGCGCAGCGCCGTGGTGTTCGGCGGGGTCGACATGAATCCCCAGACGGCGGCTCTGCGTGCTGGTGTGGAAATACTGATCGCGACGCCCGGGCGACTTCTCGATCATGTCCAGCAGAAAACGGTATCTCTCGCCAATGTGTCGGTTCTGGTCCTCGACGAGGCGGACCGCATGCTGGATATGGGCTTTCTTCCCGATCTGCAGCGCATCGTCAATCTGCTTCCGAAAGACCGGCAGAGCCTTCTGTTTTCGGCCACTTTCTCCACCGAGATTCGTCGTCTGGCCAAGACATTCCTCAATGACACACCTGTGGTCATCGAGGTGGCTGCACGCAATGCGATGGCGGACAACGTGACCCAGATGGTCTACACCGTCGACCGTGCCGATCAGAAGCGGGCTGCCGTGGCTCAGATCATCAAGGCCGAGGGACTGCGTCAGGTGATCGTGTTCACCAACACCAAGATTGGTGCAAGCCGTCTGGCCCGGGAGTTGCAGCGGGAGGGCATTGCCGCCGACGCGATTCACGGTGACAAATCCCAGGGGGAGCGCCTGGCCACGCTCGAGAAGTTCAAGAAAGGCGAGGTGGAGGTCATGGTGGCAACCGATGTTGCTGCGCGCGGGCTCGACATCGCCGAGTTGCCTGCGGTGATCAACTACGATCTCCCATATTCGCCGGAAGACTATGTGCATCGCATTGGTCGTACCGGACGTGCGGGCGCTAGCGGGCGCGCCATGTCGCTGATGATCGCCGACGATGCACGCCTGCTTTCGGAAATCGAGAAACTGGTCAAGAAGACCATCCCCCAGGAACACCTTCGCATCGCATCCTCGGGGCCCTCATCCGGGGTTTCCCGGGAGCCGGATCGTGAACCCTCATCGCGCGGTGCCCGCGAGTCCTATCGCTCCTCCCAGTCCTCCCGCCGCACCGAGAGTCCGCGTGTGCCGGCCAAGCCAATCGATCCGATCTTCGTCCAGCCCTACGAGCCCAAGGCAGCAAGCACCCCGACATCGGCCGCATCGGGTGCCACAGCCCAGACGAGCGCGTCGGTTGTGGTGGCGGGAAAGCAGACTGTGGCGGGCGTACGTCGTGCGCCACGGGAGTTGCCCGCACTGCTTGGCGGGCAATCCAAACCGAAGAATCCGTCCTGACCGGCGGAGCGCATTCGGCCGGATTCAGCCCCGGCGCTCACCTGTTTCAAGATTGCGCAGAAGACGCTCGCAGGCGGGTCGCACGCGTGTCAGCCAGCCCGGGGGCATCGTCAGTTCCAGATGCGACCATGCGCATTCGAGTTGCATGCGCACCGTCTCGCTGTTGTCCGTGCGCAGCGGCTGGGCCCGGGTCTGCTTGGAGAGTTTTTCCCCGGCCTCATTGCGTACGACGGGTATGTGCATGATCCGGGGTTCCGGGTAACCAAGTGCGCGCCTCAGCGCCGTGTGACGCGGGGCGGCGCATAACAGGTCATCGCCGCGCACGATGGTTGTGATCCCCTGGTAGGCGTCATCGACCACGCAGGCCATGTGATAGGCCCAGAAACCGTCGGCTCGCCGAAGTACGAAATCATCTCCGTCATCATTGCGAAATCGCCATGCCACGCCCGGTCGATCATGGTCGCGCATCATCTGTCTGACATCGATCCCGCTCCCTGTCACGGCATCCGAAGGCCTGCAGAACCCCGGATAGATGATTTCGCCATCGGGGTTATAGAAAGTCTTTCCGAGGTCGACCGCCACCTGCAGTCGCTTGCGTGAGCAGGTGCAGGCATAGGCGCGCCCGCGTGTGATCAGATCCTCGAGTGCCATGTCGTAGGCCGCATGACGACTGCTCTGGCAGAGGACGCCGTCCGTGTTCCCGGCGGACTCGTTCCAGGTGTCCCAGTTCAGCCCGTGGCACTTCAACTGGTACAGGATCTCGTCTGCAGCTCCCGGCTCCTCCCGGGGGGTATCGAGATCCTCGATACGCACCAGCCACCGATAACCGCCTGCCCGGGCATCCAGCCAGCTGGCCAGGGCCGTGACCAGTGATCCCATGTGCAGCGGCCCTGTGGGGGACGGCGCGAATCGTCCGAAGCGGCTGTTTCTCAAGGGGATCCGGGGTATCAGCGAATCTCGCGGAAGCTCTCTTCGGCCGCAGCGAGGGTGTGTTCAATCGCCTCACCCTCGTGCGCAATCGAGAGAAATCCGGCCTCGTACGCCGATGGTGCGAGGTAGACGCCGCGTTCAAGCATGGCGTGAAAGAAACGGTTGAAACGGTCTCTGTCGCAGCGGTTGACGTCGTCAAACGAGGTGGGCGGCGAGGGGCTGAAGTAGATCCCGAACATGCCTCCGACGCTGTCGGCGCAGAAGTCCTTGATTCCCTGTCTGCGCGCGATCGTCGTGAGGCCCTGCATCAACTCGCTGGTCATGGCGGAAAGACGGTCGAAGAAGCCTGGAGCGGTCACCAGTCGCAGTGTTGCCAGCCCCGCCGCCACCGCCACCGGATTCCCCGAGAGCGTGCCTGCCTGATACACCGGACCCAATGGCGCCACGCAGGACATCACATCGCGCCGGCCACCAAAAGCGCCCATGGGCATGCCGCCTCCGATGACTTTCCCGAGGGTGGTGAGGTCGGGTTGAACGCCGCTCAGACCCTGCACGCCACGGGGACCGACGCGAAAGCCGGTCATGACCTCGTCGAAAATCAGAAGGCTGCCGTGGCGTGTGCACTCCTCGCGCAGGCATTCCAGGAAACCGGGTGCGGGTTTCACCAGATTCATATTGCCCGCAACCGGCTCCACGATCACCCCGGCGATGTCCTTGCCATGTGCTGCAAAACAGGCGCGTACGCCTGCGATGTCGTTGTAGTCCAGCACAAGGGTTTCGGCAGCGAAGCTCTCGGGAACGCCGGCTGATGTGGGATTACCAAAGGTGAGCAGACCCGAACCCGCCTTCACCAGCAGGCTGTCCACGTGGCCGTGATAGCAGCCTTCGAACTTGATGATCTTGCTGCGCCCCGTGTACCCGCGCGCCACGCGGATTGCCGACATGGTGGCTTCGGTCCCGGAGGAGGTGAGCCGGATCATTTCCATGGAGGGAAGATGGGCCTGGATCCACTGCGCGATCTCGACTTCGGCTGCTGTTGGTGCACCGAAGGACAGACCATGTGCGGCGGCCTGCTGGACCGCTGCAATCACGTCGGGATGGGCATGTCCGACAATCGCGGGGCCCCATGAACAGATGTAGTCGACATAGCGGTTTCCGTCTTCGTCCCAGCCATATGGGCCCAGGGCCCTGGCGAAGAAACGTGGCGTTCCACCCACGGATCTGAAGGCGCGAACGGGGGAGTTGACGCCCCCGGGGATAACCGACTGTGCCTGCTCGAAGAGCGTGTGACTGCGTGTGGTTGTCTGAGGATTCATATCGTGATTGCAAGTGCTCCGTGGTCGTGTGAGCGTTCACCGGACAGGTACGTGATTCAGCCTGCCGACCCGATTT
>CAYYDO010000011.1:6940-23301 GCA_964470595.1 uncultured Burkholderiaceae bacterium
GGGCGCCCATGTGGACCCCCGGGGGGACAGGGTGGACCCCGGCACACCGGGGCGGTTGGCTCGCGGCGCTAGAATGGCGACCGGTGCGGGGCCGGGGTCATGCCCCCGACCGCAGCAAAAGACCGTGGCCGATTCACCCATGGTTTGTCTTCTGACAGGACATCAACGAGCAGGGATTCATGAAAACCTACATGTGTCTGATTTGTGGCTGGATCTACGATGAGGCAACCGGTTGGCCAGATGACGGCATTGCACCCGGTACCAAGTGGGAGGATGTGCCCGTGACCTGGACCTGTCCCGAGTGTGGTGCCCAGAAGTCGGATTTCGAGATGGTCGAGGTCTGAGACTCCGGCATTGCACAGCGCAACCGCCGGACTCTCAACTGTCGCGGCGGGTCTTGACCACCGAAAAACGTCGCAGCGTTTTCTGCCGTGCCTCGTCGTGGGCCACGACGGGCATGGGATAGGTGTCACCGAGCACGATGCCGTGCTGGGCCAGAACCATGGGTGGGGCCGTCCATGGGGCGTGGATGTATCGGTCCGGCAGTGCCGCGATTTCCGGCAGGTAACGGCGAATGAAGCCGCCCTGGGGATCAAAGCGTTCACTCTGACTCACCGGGTTGAAGATCCGGAAGTAGGGTTGTGCGTCGCATCCCGTTGATGCCGCCCATTGCCATCCGCCGTTGTTGGCGGACAGGTCGAAATCGTTGAGTTTCCATGCAAAGTAGCGTTCGCCGCGCCGCCAGTCGATGCCGAGATCCTTGGTCAGAAACGAGGCTGTGACCATGCGCAGTCGGTTGTGCATGTAGCCGCTCTGATTGAGTTGACGCATACCGGCATCCACCAGCGGATAACCGGTGCGTCCCTCGCACCAGGCCTCGAAAAGCGCGTCGGCTTCGAGCCCCTCTTCCCAGATGATGGCATCGTATTCCGGTCTGAAGCTTCGATCGACCACATGCGGATGGTGATGCAGGATCTGCATGTAGAAGTCCCGCCATATGAGTTCGGACAGCCAGGTCGAGGCACCCTCGGCACTGGCATCGCCGCCCTGCGCGATGGGCAGTGCGAAACGCACCAGCTCCCGGATGGAGACGGTACCGAAGCGCAGGTGAACCGAGAGATACGACGGTCCCCGCACGCCTGGAAAGTCCCGGCTCTGGCGGTAGGCTGAAATTCGCGGCTTGAAATCCTCGAACAGGGTGCGGGCCCCGGCTTCGCCAGGTGTGATGGGGAGCTGTGTCAGGCTTTCGGGCGCAAAGCCCATGGCGGCGAGCGCAGGCACTGGCTGGCGGGTCGCTTCATCCAGGTGTGCGGCAGGCAGAAGTCTGGTTGCAAAACGGGTCGACACGCATTTCTGCGGCGTGGCCGGTCCCGCGCCGGTTGCTCGCGGAGCAATATCGTCGGCAGTCAGTCGCTTGAGCCAGGCATTGCGGTAGGGGGTGAACACCGAGAAGGGTCGGCCTGCGCCTGTCAGCACCTCGCTACGTTCCAGGATGCACTGGTCCTTGACCGTGATCATCTCGCAGCCTGATCCGGTGAGGGATGCAGACACACTGCTGTCCCGCGCAAGCGCCAGAGGCTCGTCGTCGCGCGCGAGGACCAGGCGCCTGGCGCCCAGATCCCGCACGAGTTGCGGAACGATGATGCGCGGATCGCCATACCGGGTGATCAGGTGTGCACTGGCGGTGGCGAGGCGTGTCGCGATCTCGTCGACGCAGGCATGGATGAATCCGACTCTGCGATCCGGGCACAGAAGGGCGCCGCCGGTTCTGGGTATGGCGTCGAGGATGGTGCAATCAAAGACGAACAGGAGCTGCACGGGCTCCGGGAACTGCATGGCTGTCGCGATTGCGGCGTGATCCTCCAGTCGGAGGTCTCGTCGGAGCCAGACCAGTGTGCAGGGCGGTGTTTCCATATGTCGCAGGGGGTTAGAATCTCAGGATGACTCGTCGGCATTCAGGAATTGCGTCCATGGACTCCACGCGCGTCGCTCATCATTATCTCGTGGCGTTGCCAAGCCTGACGGATCCGCAATTCGGCGGCACGGTGGTCTATGTCGCCGAGCATAGCGCCAAAGGTGCCATGGGGCTTGTTCTCAACCGGCCATCGGAGATGACTCTGGCGCATCTTCTCGATCGCATCGATCTCTCTCCTTCCGAAGACCATGGCATTCTGGTCGATCAGGCAGCCGATATGACGCGACAACCGGGCGACATTCCCGTCTACATCGGCGGTCCGGTGCAGTCCGATCGCGGTTTCGTGCTGCACGAGCCTGTGGGGAAGTGGAACTCCACGCTGACACTCAATGATGTCACCGGCCTCACATCCTCTCGGGATATTCTCGAGTCGGTTGCCAACGGACGCGGGCCGAAACGTCTTTTCGTGGCTCTCGGCTATGCCGGGTGGGGCGAGGGCCAACTCGATCATGAACTCGCCACCAACGCCTGGCTCACGGTACCCGCGAGCGATACCTCCCTGATTTTCGATGTCCCGCCAGAAGAGCGCCATGCATGTGCCTTCCGTCTGTTGGGAGTCGATCCTGTCCACTTCATGGGGGCCGCAGGGCATGCATGACGGGGCGCGTGGGGGTGAAATCCTCATGGCCTTCGATTTCGGCACGCGGCGCATTGGTGTGGCGATCGGAAATCTGATGACCGGAGGCGCGCGTCCGCTGACGGTTATCGATTCACCGCGCAACGACCTGCGTTTTGCACGAATCCAGGCATTGCTCGACGAGTGGGAGCCCGGCAGGCTCGTCGTGGGTATTCCGGTTTATCCCGACGGTTCGGCACACCCGCTTGCCCCCCGCTGCCGACGCTTTGCCCACCAGTTGCAGGGCCGTTTCAGGCGTGAGGTGATTCTTGCAGATGAGCGCTGGACGTCGGCTCTCGCTCCGGGGGATGCGGCGGTGGATGCCGAAGCGGCCGCCATACTGCTGCAGGCGGTTTTGGATACACTGTCGGCTCATGCCACGGTCCATTCAGATTAACGCCAGCGGCGGGTTGAGCCACCTGCTCACCACGGAGGGCATTCCGAAGTCCATCATTCTCGCCATCCTGGATCGCGCCCAGACGTTTCTGAATCCCGACGACCCCAAGGAAGTCATCAACGCGCCTCTGCTCGCGGGCAAGAGCGTTTTCAATCTCTTTTTCGAGAACTCCACACGTACCCGCACCACATTCGAGATCGCGGCCAAGCGCCTGTCGGCCGATGTGGTCAACCTTAATGTCCAGGCGTCCAGCACCACCAAGGGCGAGTCCCTGCTGGACACCATCGACAATCTCGCTGCCATGAAAGCCGATATGTTCGTGGTGCGGCATGGGCAAAGTGGCGCGCCGTATCTGATCGCCAAGCACATCAACAAGGTGGCGCCGCATATCCGGGTGATGAATGCGGGTGATGGCCGCCACGCCCACCCGACACAGGCGCTTCTCGACGCGTTCACCATACGTCACTTCAAGGGCAATTTTCATGAGCTCCGGGTGGCCATCGTGGGCGATATCCTTCATTCGAGGGTCGCGCGTTCCAATATCCATGCCCTCACCACGCTCGGTGTTCCCGAGATTCGCGCAATCGGCCCGCTCACACTGCTCCCGTCCGGTCTGGCCAGCATGGGGTTGCAGGTCTACACCGATCTTGCCGAGGGTCTGCGCGATGTCGATGTCATCATCATGCTCCGGCTGCAGAATGAGCGCATGCGGGGTGCATTGCTGCCCTCGACCGAGGAGTATTTCAAGCACTACGGACTCACTCAGGAAAAACTCGCGCTGGCCAGTCCGAGTGCGATTGTCATGCATCCAGGACCGATGAACCGAGGCGTCGAGATCGACTCCGCAGTCGCCGATGGTGTCCAGTCCGTCATCCTGTCGCAGGTCACGTTTGGCATCGCCGTGCGGATGGCGGTCATGAGCATGCTTGCCGAGGCGCGTTCATGAGCCATGTTCCTGGCAACCGGATGATGGCGCTGGCCCCGGTGTTGCCGCGATTGCTGATTCGTGGCGGCCTGCTGCGCGATCCCATCGAGCGTGACAGCCGGCGGTGCGATCTCTGGATTGCGGATGGCAGTCTCGTTGCCATCACACCTCCCGGCGAGTCCCTTGGCGGTTTCGATCCGGATGAAATCATCGATGCATCCGGCCTCTCCGTGTGCCCTGGGCTGATCGATCTGTCTGCACGTCTGCGTGAGCCGGGTTTCGAATACAAGGCGACCCTCGAGTCCGAGATGCGCGCCGCCATCGCCGGCGGCGTGACCCGTCTGGTTTGCCCACCGGATACCGATCCACCTCTGGATGAACCGGGTCTGGTGGAAATGCTCAAGCATCGTGCGCGCAATCTTGCCCAGGCCCATGTGCATCCTCTCGGTGCGCTGACAGTGGCACTCAAGGGTGAGCACATCACCGAAATGGCCGAACTCACCGAGGCCGGCTGTGTGGGCTTCTCGCAGGGGCCGAACCCTGTCACCAACACACAGGTCCTGTTGCGGGCGATGCAGTACGCCCGAACGTTTGATTTTTCGGTCTGGCTCTATCCCATGGATCCATGGATCGGACGCACCGGCATTGCCCACTCGGGACCGGTATCGAGTCGCATGGGATTACCGGGTATCCCGGCAATCAACGAGACCATCGCTCTGCAGACGATTTTCGAACTCATGCGCTCAACCGGGGCGAAAGTGCATATCTGTCGTCTGTCCACTGCTGGCGGGGTGGCTCTGGTTCGCCAGGCCAGACGCGAGGGGCTCCGTGTGACAGCCGATGTCGCCGTGCATCACCTGCACCTGATCGATATCGATATTGCCGATTTCGATGCGAACTACAGGGTGCTGCCACCGTTTCGCGGGCAGCGTGACCGCGATGCGATTCGCGAAGGTCTGCTCGACGGCACCATCGACGCCATCTGTTCCGACCACGCACCGGTTGACGACGATGCCAAGCAATTGCCGTTTGGCGAGGCTGAGCCAGGTGTGACCGCGCTCGAGCTTCTCTTGCCGCTCACGATCAAGTGGGCCCGTGAGGCCGGGCTGACGATCGAGGACGCGTTGCGCAGACTCACGGTGCATCCCGCCTCGGTGCTCGGTCGTGATGCCGGGCAACTCTCGGTAGGTGCGCAGGCCGACATCTGTATTTTCGACCCGGATGCAAGCTGGTCGCCCACACCCTCGCAACTCTATTCCCAGGGGGCCAATACGCCTTATGCCGCCATGGATGTCCAGGGGCGCGTTCACGCGGTGCTGGTCGACGGGCGTTGCGTGTTTGATCGCAGCAGGGGCGGATTCTTCCCGGAGTTGCGCGCACGGTCATGATCCAGCTGGCCTGGCGCGCGGTGGCGCTTGTGGTGCTGGTGCTGGCCGGTCTGCTGACACTTCTTCTGCTGGTGCGCTTCCTGCCGGTCCGGCGACAAGCCGCTGTTCGCCGCGCATGGTCACGCCTTCTTCTCTGGTTGTGCGGCATGCGTATTGCGCCGAACAAGCCGCCCGCGACATCGGATGCCGAGGGTCTTGCGACCATCATCGTCATGAACCATGTGTCCTGGATCGACATCTTTGTGCTCAATGCAGTGGCGCCATCGACCTTCATTGCCAAATCGGAGATTCGACGCTGGCCTGTGCTGGGAGCCCTCGTCGCCGCCAGCGGCACGATGTTCATCGAACGTGGAAGTCGGCAGGCGGTGCGCCGGACCAACCAGGAAATCATCCGGCGCATTCGCCAGGGCGAGCGTGTGGCTTTCTTTCCCGAGGGCACGACATCGGACGGACGCGAACCCCTGCATTTTCATGCCAGTCTCTTCGCGGTGGCTGCTCCGGATGCGACGGCCGGCATTCAGGTGGTCGTTCAGCCGGCTGTGGTGTGCTACTTCCACCGGGGTATACCCACCGAGATTCCCGCATACATTGGCGGCCAGACGCTGCTGCATTCCCTGGTCAGCATTCTTTCCGTGTCGGGGCTCGAGGCAAGGCTCGAGTTCCTCGAGCCCCTGCGTGATCTGCCTGCGAATACATCCAGGCATCAGATTGCCGCCGAGGCGCGCGCGCAAATCGCCGGCGCTCTGCAACGGCTGCGTCATCGTGACGCAGCCGATCTCTGACCGGCACGGCAGTGCCGGCCAGTGACTCAGTCTTCCTCGTCGTGGAGTTCGACTCCGGGTTGAAGGAACACGCGCTGGTCCTCGAGGCGCAGGGCAGCGAGCTGTCGCCCCCAGACACACCCCGTATCAAGGCTGATCACGTTCGGCCTCACCATGAGGCCGAGGGTGGACCAATGACCGAAAACGATCTTTGTCCCTGCAGTCTGGCGCGCCCTGGCATCGAACCATGGCGTCAGACCTGCAGCCTGCTCGGGTGCGAGTTTGCACTTGTACTCGGGTTGCCCCTGGGCATCGAGATAGCGCAGTCGTGTCAGCACGGCAAGAGTCGAGCGCAATCGCTTGTGGGTATCGGCTGAATCCCGCGGATGGCGTTGCGTGGCACCGGTCATCTCGTGCATGAAGTCCTGCCAGTGACGGCTGCGCAATCTGTCGGAGATCTGTTGTGCCAGACGGAGAGTCTGTGCCAGCGTCCAAGAGGGCATCACGCCCGCGTGAATCATCAGGGTATCGCCATCGAAGTGCGCGAGCGGTCGCCGGCGTACCCAGTCGATCAGGTCCTGGCTGTCTGGCGCGCGCAGAATGCTTCCGAGGGTATCCGTGACTGCCGGTCGGCGTGCGCCGGCCGCGACAGCCAGCAGATGAAGGTCATGATTGCCAAGTACACAAACGGCTCTGGAGCCTGCGGAGATGATCCGGCGAAGTGTCTTGAGTGATTTGGGGCCCCGATTGACCAGATCGCCCACGAACCACAACTGGTCTTTTGTCGGTCGCAGCGGAAGTTGCGCCACCAAGGCCTCCAGGCTGTCGCAGCAGCCCTGAACATCACCAATCACGTAGCGTGCCATGCGTGCGAGATCCCGCAGGAGATGACTCTTTAGAATATGCGCTTCATTGTCGCACCAATCCCTGATTCAACCGAGGAGACATTCCGTGGAGCCATCCGCTTCGATATTCAAGGCATATGACATTCGCGGGATCGTGGGTGATACGCTGACCGAGCCTGTGGTCCGTGCCATCGGGCAGGCACTCGGGTTCATGATGGCACGGGCATCCATAGGCTCCTGCGTGATCGGGCGTGACGGGCGGCTCTCCGGCCCGTCTCTTGCAACCGCTCTTGCACAGGGCCTGAACGAGGCGGGCGTGGATGCCATCGATGTTGGTCAGGTGCCCACACCCGTGGTGTATTTCGCGACGGTCGCTACGGGTTGCGGATCTGGTGTGGCGCTGACGGGCAGCCATAATCCCCCTCAGTACAACGGTCTGAAAATGATGGTGGCGGGCGCCACCCTCTGGGGAGATGGTATTTCCGAGATTCGCCGTCTGATCGTGTCCGGGCAGGCGGCTGCGCATGTCCAGTCGATTCCCGTCGAGCGTCGTGGTCGTCGGATATCCGCGCCTGAGCATGTGCAGACATACCTGCAGGCGATCGTCGACGACATTCACCTTGCACGGCCCATGCGCGTGGCCATCGACGCTGGCAATGGGGTTGCTGGTGGGATTGCTCCGGAGCTGTTGCGCCGGATCGGCTGCCATGTCGAGGCGCTGTATTGCGAGGTCGATGGCCATTTTCCGAATCATCACCCCGACCCGGCGCATGTCGAGAATCTTCGTGATCTGATCGATTGCGTCCGTTCCGGTGATGCGGAACTGGGCTTGGCCTTCGATGGGGATGGCGACCGTCTTGGTGTGGTTACCCGATCGGGCGCCATCATCTGGCCCGATCGACAGATGATGCTGTATGCGGCCGATGTGCTGAAGGCCCGGCCGGGAGCCGAAATCATTTTCGATGTGAAATGCACCCGCCATCTGGCGGCCTGGATCCGGCAGCACGGGGGTGTTCCGACCATGTGGAAGACCGGGCATTCGCTGATCAAGGCCAAGCTTCGGGAGACGTCTGCGCCGCTGGCGGGCGAAATGAGCGGACACATCTTTTTCAACGATCGCTGGCACGGTTTTGATGACGCGCTCTACACCGCCTGCCGGCTCCTGGAGATCGTCTCCCGCAGCGCGGACGCGGGATCCGTACTGGAAGCCCTGCCGGATTCTGCCTCCACGCCCGAACTTCACCTGCCAACCGCCGAGGGCGAGAATGTCCTGATCGTCGATGCACTGGCCCGCGAGGGAAGCTTCCCGGGTGCGGTTGACCGGATCCTGATTGACGGGATTCGCGTCGAGTATCCCGACGGTTTTGGTCTTGCAAGGCCATCGAACACGACCCCGGTGATCGTTCTGCGGTTCGAGGCCGATGACCAGGAGGCGCTTGCCCGTATACAGTCCGGCTTCCGTGACAGCCTGCTGCGCATCCGGCCTGGTCTGCAACTTCCGTTCTAGCGGTCGTGTTCCCGATGCGGCTTCTGCTGGTCAAGACGAGTTCGATGGGCGACCTGGTGCATACCCATTCGGCGCTTGTCGAGGCGCTCAGGACGCACCCGCAGATGCGGGTCGACTGGGTCTGCGAGGAGGCATTCGTCGATATTCCGCGCCTGTGCAGCGCAGTGGATGAGGTCATTCCCGTCGCCATGAGACGTTGGCGTCGCAACTGGACATCTCTATCGACCTATCACGAGATGGTCGCGTTTTCGCGCAGGCTCCGGGCCCGTTCATATGATGTCGTGATCGATGCCCAGGGTCTGCTCAAGAGCGCCTGGATCACATCGCTGGCGCGATGCCCATCCGGAAGACGCGTCGGATTCGACTGGTCGAGCAGTCGCGAGTCACTCGCCAGCCTGGCCTGTCGGCAACGCGTCCATGCGCCTGCACAGTGGCATGCCATCGCGCGTCTTCGGGCCCTGTTTGCTCAGGCGCTCGGGTACCGTTGTCAGGGTGCTGTCCCCTGGATTTCCGTGGCCGAGTTGCAGCACCTCGAGACCAGCGGGTTTTGTTGCCGCCCCTCGGTATTCCTCCTGCATGGTTCATCCAGAGCGGAGAAATGCTGGTCGCAAGACGCCTGGATCGAGGTGGGTCGTGAACTGATCGGACGCGGCCTCGAGGTCGTGCTGCCCTGGGGATCCAGTGATGAGCATGACAGCGCGATGCGGATTGCTCATGGCCTCGGTCCATCAGCCCGCGTGCTGGCGCCCGCGAGACTCGGTGAACTTGCCGCCATGCTGGCGCAGTCTGAGGGTGCCATCGGTGTCGACAGCGGCCTCATGCATCTCAGCGCGCTGCTCGGCAGACCAACCGTGGCGGTCATGCCTGCGTCGGCCGATCCCCGTTATTCCGCGAACCGCTTCGGACCGCACTGGGCCCCGCATGCGCGGGTGGTCTCGGCGTCGGTCGGTCATCCCGATATCGATGCGGCTGCGGTACTCGCCGCATGGGATGAGGTGAATCTGCCGCCTCCGGTGCTGGAGGCATGATGTCCGACGGCGCATCATCTGCGGGCCGCTCGCTTACGATTGCCGAGCGGGGCGCATTGCTGCTCTATCGCATCGTCACCGCTGCCATGCTGCCAGGGATCGCGCTGTTCCTGCTCTGGCGTTGCATCCGTTACCCGGGGTATCGCGCTCACTGGACTGAGCGTTTTGGTGTCATCGCGAGTGCAGATCATCGCTGGACATCGCTGGTTGCATTTCCCGATGCTCAGCCTGGGCATGTTCTCTGGATCCATGCCGTATCGGTAGGCGAGACGAGGGCGGCGACATCTCTGGTCGCAGCCTGGCTCGATGCAGATCACGATCATCGCCTCATCCTCACACACGGCACGCCGACGGGTCGTGCAGCGGGGGCCGAACTTCTGCGTCCATGGCAGTCGTCTCCGGCTCAAGCGGGTACCCGTGTCGTTCAGGGCTATCTGCCTTACGATTTTCCGTGGGCTGTGAGGCGTTTCCTGCGGTGGGCCCGTCCCGATGTGGCGGTGTTGATGGAGACCGAACTCTGGCCCGTATTGCTGGCCGAATTGCGCCATCGCGCGATTCCTGTGGTCCTCGCCAATGCCAGGTTGTCGCCCCGATCCGCTCGCCGAATGATGGCACTGCCGAGTCTGGCCAGACCGGCTCTGAATGGTCTTGCCTGCATTGCCGCGCAAAGTCCGTCGGATGCCGCCGCATTCAGCGGGGTGCTGGGCCCCGATCATCGTTCAGCGATCAAGGTCATCGGCACCATGAAGTTCGATCTCGCACCGTCGCAACATCATCAGATCACCGCACAGACATGGCGTGCGTGTCTCCCCGACCGTCGTATCTGGTTGGCGGCGAGTACTCGGGAAGGGGAGGAGGCGTTGATCCTGCATGCGTGGAAGACTGCATGCGCGCAGGGTCGGCTCGGTACGGAAGATCTGCTCTTCGTTGTGCCGCGACATCCTCAGCGATTTGATCGTATCGCCGAGGAGATCACCCGTTTCGGCTTTCCGGTGTCACGGCGTTCATCCTGGCCGGAAGATGGACCGCCAGGGCATCTTGCGGATTCGGCTGTTGTACTCGGTGACTCGATGGGTGAGATGTTCACGTATCTCTACCTCGCGGATCTCGTTCTGATGGGGGGGAGTCTGTTGCCATTTGGCGGCCAGAATCCGATCGAAGCCTGCGCTACAGGGCGCCCCGTGTTCTTCGGACCACATATGTTCAACTTTTCAGATGTGGCCGCTGCCCTCCAGGAGGCGGGCGCGGGCATTCCAGTACGCGATGCCGATGATTGGATCGATCAGGGGCTGCGGCTTGCCGGTGATGCCACGGACCTGCACACCCGTTCAGCGGCAGCTCTCGACGTCGTGGGCCGCCATCGGGGCGCCACGCATCGGATGCTGCAGATCATCAGGGCGATTTCAGAAGACCGCTGATTGTGTCGATATCGGCCTCCGAGAGCGCGCCTGTAGCCGCCTTGAGCCGCAGTCCGTTGAGCAGCGTGTCATAGCGTGCCTTCGAGAGGTCGCGCTGGGTCGTGAAGAGTTGTTGCTGGGCATTGAGCACATCGATGTTGATACGAACACCCACCTCGTAGCCCAGAAGGTTGGACTCGAGAGCCAGACGACTGGATTTTTCGGCTGCCTCGAATGCCTTGACCTGCGAAAGGCCCGCCATGACCCCGAGGAAGGACGTACGTGCTGACTGCTCGGCCGTGCGGCGCTCGTTTTCGAGGTCGAAATCGGCTTTCTCCTGCAGTGCAAGGATTTCCTTCGCACGATTGAGCGCAATGCCGCCATTGAAAAGCGGCATGGAGAGCTCGAGAGATATGGTGTTGGTCTCGATGCGTGAACCCAGCAGTGCTCCCGACAGGGCTGATGCATAGGGCTCTACACGTCGACGTTGGGCGACGAGATCGACGGTGGGGAAGTTGTCGGCCGACACGACACGCCGAACCTCATAGCGGGCGATCTCGGCGGTGGAAAATGCGGCCTGTACACGAAGGTTCGATGATCTGGCCTGCTCCACCCACTGGTTCATGTCGAGTGGCTCGGGCATTCGGAGCGTTACCTGATCTCGCAACCCCTGCAGACTCCTGGGGAGTGGCTTCCCGATGAGTTGAACGAGCAGGTTGCGCTTCACCTCGAGGTCGTTGCGGGCGGCGATCTGCCGCGCGGTGGCCAGATCGAAACGGGCCTGGGCTTCCTGCTGATCGGTGATGGTCGCCGTGCCCACCTCGAAATTGCGCTTGGCGGACTCCAGTTGTTGACCGATTGCCTTGAGTTCCGCATCGGCACTCGAGAGAGAGTCCTGTGCCACCAGTACATCGAAGTAGGCCTGGGTCACGCGCAGGAGCACGTCGACCCGAGCCTGGCTGAGTACTGCCTCGCCAGCGCGGGACCGTTCCTGCTCCTGCTGATAGACGGCGAGCCGCTCCATTCGAAAGACGGGTTGGGTCAGCGTCACCGAGTAGGTGTTGGTGATGCGTCCGGAAATATTGAGGTTGGTCGTGCCACCTCGCGACTCGGTATCGGCCTGGCTGCGGGAGGCACTTGCCGTTGCGGAGGGGAACAGCAGACCCCGACCCTGTGCTGCACGGGTGGCGTCTGCCTGCCCTTTCTTGACCGCTGCGAGAAAGGTGGCGTCGAACACGAGGGCTTCCCGTGCGGCAGTGGCCAGGTCCATCGCGTGAGCGACACCGCCAGTCGCAAGACTGGCGATCAGGCAGGCGAGACGCCCGAATCTAGAACCTGAAATGAGATACCTTGGGCGCATCTTCGAGGGGGCGGGTCAGGGTTTCAAAGAGCACAGTGCTGCGCATGCCGTTGGCGGATGGTGCCAGCCCCTTGCCAGTGCGCTCCACCAGAACAGCCTGCTGGATCGGCGCGGAACCGACAATTGCGACCATCCTGCCGCCACATGTGCCCAGCGCGGGTGATCGCCGAGTCCGTTGCCGAGGACGAGTTCCACATTGGTGATATCCGCATCGCTCAGATTGGACTGGGCCAACTGCATGAGACTGTCGTATTTCTCGACGGACAGGACATGGGCGGACATTCTCGCCAGCAGTGCCGCCATGAACCCCGAGCCCGTACCGATCTCAAGAACCCTGTCGGTGGGGTTGAGATTCAATTCCTGGAGCAGCCTGGCCTCGACCTTCGGGGCCAGCATGACCTGCGCCTCGGGAAGCGGAACTTCCATGTCAACAAATGCAAGGTGCCGGTGGGTTCTGGGGACAAAGGCCTCGCGGCGGATGCTCTTGAGCAGATCAAGGACATTGGGGTCAAGAACATTCCACGGCCTGATCTGCTGCTCGATCATCTTCGCCCGGGCCAACTCGGCGTTGTTGAATTCAGGACTCATTCTTGGGCTCCGGTCAGGCCACGAGTCTACATCAGCCGGCATGCCCCCGCGAAGCGGGCGGCTCGACCAGCACACTGCAGACCACCATGTCGAACGCTTCCCGCAAAAACCGGTCCTCATCGAAGTGCGGTTCGCTGTGAGCGATCAGCGCCTGTCGCCAGAGCGAGAGCCACGAGAGCGGCGTCATCAATGCCTTGATGCGCTCGGGCGTGATTTCGCCGCAGACCTCGCCCCGATCGACGCCGCGTTGAAGCAGTTTGCGCACATGTTCATGAATCGGGCCCATCACCTCGCGCAGGTAGATTTTTGCGAGGTGCGGGAAATTGTTCGATTCGGCGAGCACCACCCTGGCAATCAGATTGAGCCGGGTCGCCATGAACTGCTCCCACCCCCAGTGCAGGAAGTTTCTCAGCACCACCTCGGTGGAATCACTTTCATTGGGGGTCTGGCTGGCAATCTGTTCGAGCCAGGGCAGAGCACGTTCGTGAATGACCGCCTCGAACAGATCCTGCTTGCTCGAGAAGTAAAGGTAGACAGTTCCCTTGGAGATTCCCGCACGCGACGCCACATCCTCCAGTCTCGTCTGGGCATAGCCAAAGTCGCCGAACAGTGCGAGTGCGGCATCGATGACTTCCTTGGGCCGGGCATCCTTTCGTCGTTTCCAGCGCGGCCCTTGCCTCTCCTTTGCCGGGTCGGGGTTCGGCGCACAGGCATTGGGTTCAGCGGGTTCCATCGCGGGATTGTAATCAGAGTGCATAATCCTCCGAGACCTTTTCTGTCCCTGAATTCATGACCGAACTCCTGGCTGTATTGCGTGAACTTCCTGTGTTGGTGAAGGCCGCACTGATGGGGCTGGTCGAGGGGCTCACGGAGTTTCTTCCGGTCTCCTCCACGGGCCATCTGATTCTTGCCGGATCTCTTCTCGGTTTTCACGATGAACGCGCCAAGGTCTTCGATCTGGCGATTCAGACGGGTGCGATGGTTGCCGTCATGTGGAACTATCGCGAGCGATTTGCGCCTCTGGTTCGACCTGGCGCCTGGGCCTTCACGGCTGCATTGTTCCCGGCTTTGGGTGATACGCAGCGATTGCGTCTCTGGGCACAGGACCCGACCTGGGCTTTTCAGCGACACCTGATCATTGCCTTCATGCCAGCGGCACTGCTCGGTCTGGCGTTTGGCAGCTGGATCAAGGCGACACTGTTCTATCCCGTGCCTGTCGCGATCGTTCTGATCATCGGTGGTTTCGTGATTCTTGCTGTCGAGCGCTGGGTATCGCGTCATCCGGAGCGGGTTCGCATTCACGAGGTGGACCAACTGGGCAACCTCGATGCCCTGAAACTCGGTCTCGCGCAGGCATTCGCCCTGATTCCCGGAACCAGTCGCTCCGGGGCAACCATCATCGGCGGAATGATGTTCGGATTGTCCCGCCGAGCAGCGACCGAATTTTCCTTTTTTCTTGCGGTGCCCACGCTGATGGCAGCCGGCGCCTACGATCTTCTCCGCAACCGGCACTTGCTGCGTTCCGAGGATCTGCCCGTTTTCGCGATGGGTCTGGTCTGCGCGTATGTCAGCGCGCTGATTGTGGTGCGATGGCTGATCCGATGGGTCAGCCATCACAGCTTCAATGTGTTCGCCTTCTACCGGATTGCCGCGGGTGTGCTGGTGCTCGTGGCGGTATCCCTTTTCTGAAACAGCAGGTCTGCGACCGGGTGACCAAGCCGCAGGCCGCGCGTCTCGAACTTGGTCTGGGGACGCCATTCCGGTCGGGGGACGATGCCATCGGCGGATACCGGCTGAAGTTGCGCGCAGGCGAGGCAGACAGCGCGCATCTGGGATACATAGTCGGGCCAGTCGCTGGCCAGGTGCAGGACGCCCCCGCCTGCCATCCGCGACGTCAGAAGATCCAGAAATGATTGCTGGATCAACCGACGCTTGTGATGACGCGTTTTGGGCCATGGATCCGGGAAATAGATGTGCACCGCGTCGAAAACCGGCTCGACGATCATCGTCGAGAGTACTTCCACGATATCGTGCTCGATGATGCGTATGTTGTGCAGCCCGATTGCCTTGATGCGCGCAAGCAGGGAGCCGACGCCTGGTCGATAGATATCGACGGCGAGAAAATTCCAATCCGGATGTGCCTGTGCCATTGCCGCTGTGGTCTCGCCCATCCCGAAGCCGATCTCCAGAACCAGACGGCCAGGCTGCGGAAAAACAGCTTTCAAATCAACTGGTTCAGTGCTGTAGGGGATGCCCCATTGCGGGAGCATCGATGCCCTGCTGTCCCGCTGGGCCTGAGTGATGTGCCCGCCCCGGCGCACAAAACTGCGTATGTGACGGAACATGTGATCGTTCATGACGAAGAATTTTTGTTATCGTGCGGGTCGGCAGGCGGGAATTCCCTAGGCGTTGCGGCCCGTAAATTCGCAAGTATGTCTTGCTTTTCAAATGAGGGCACCTGCTAAACTTATGCCTTCGTTCCACTAATCTGAATGAGCCATTACACATCATGAACAAAGCAGAACTCGTTGAAGCAGTTGCCAGCGCCACCGACTCTTCCAAAGCATCGGTAGACGAAATGCTGAATGCCACCATCGCGGCAGTCATCAAGGCAGTTTCCAAGGGTGACACCGTACAACTCGTCGGGTTCGGCACCTTCGGTTCCGGCAAGCGCGCAGCGCGCACCGGCCGCAATCCCCGCACTGGCGAGACCATCAAGATCGCTGCCGCACGCACCGTGAAATTCACTGCAGGCAAGGCCTTCAAAGACGCAGTCAACAAAAAGAAGTAAGCAACTCCGGCACGACAAGAATTCGAAGCCCAGGCAACGCCTGGGCTTTTTTATTCTTCCGGTCTGTCTCCATGTCTCCCCATGTCATCGTCATCGGGGCCGGGCTTGCCGGTCTGACGGTCGCACTGAATCTTGCCGAGGAGCGCAGGGTTACCGTGCTCGCCAAGCGCGCACGAGAGGAATCTGCAACGGCCTGGGCCCAGGGTGGCATCGTGGGTGTTCTGGATGCCTCCGACAGCATCGAGGCGCATGTGCGGGACACCGTCGCAGCCGGTGCGGGCCTGGTCTCCGAGTCCACCGCCCGATGGGTTGCCGAGCGAAGCTCCGATGCCATTCAGTGGCTGATTGATGCGGGGGTACCGTTCTCGCGTGATGCATCCGGCCCCCTCGGTCTTCATCTCACGCGCGAGGGTGGCCACTCCTTCCGACGCATTGCGCATGCCGCCGATGCCACGGGCAAGGCCATTCATCAGGTTCTGCTCGAGCGTTGCCGGCAGCATCCGAATATCCTCATTCACGAGCACTGGATTGCGCTCGACCTCATCACCACGCGTCACTGCCGCAGCGGTGGCCCGGATCGTTGCCATGGCGTGTACGCGCTCGATATCCACGCAGGCAGGGTGGAGGCGATCGCCGCTTCTGCTGTGGTGCTGGCCTGCGGTGGTGTCGGCAAGGTGTATCGCTACACCAGCAATCCGGACACCGCCACGGGCGACGGCACCGCAATGGCCTGGCGCGCCGGGTGTCGCGGGGCCAACATGGAGTGCATCCAGTTCCACCCCA
>CAYYDO010000011.1:23311-26261 GCA_964470595.1 uncultured Burkholderiaceae bacterium
CCCACCTGTCTGTATCACCCCGATGACCGTACCTTTCTGATCACAGAGGCGCTCCGGGGTGAGGGGGCTCAGCTTCGTATTCCCGGCATGCCCAGGGAATCATCGCGTTTCATGCCGCGTCATGATCCCCGGGCCGAACTGGCGCCGCGCGATATTGTCGCGCGCGCCATCGACTTCGAGATGAAGCGGCACGGCATCGATTACGTGCACCTCGACGCCACATCGCTCGGCGAGGAATTTCTGCAGACGCACTTCCCCACGGTGCATGCCCGATGCGCGGCACTCGGTATCGACATTGCCCGACAGCCGATCCCGGTGGTGCCAGCAGCCCACTACACCTGTGGCGGCGTCGTCACCGACCTGCGGGGGCGGTCAGACCTGTCGGGCCTCTATGCTGTGGGCGAGACGGCCTACACGGGTTTGCATGGGGCCAATCGTCTGGCCAGCAATTCGCTCCTGGAATGCGTGGTGGTGGGTACTGCAGTGGCACGAGACATTCTCGAGGCACCGCCGGTGACAACTCCCGAGATTCCCGCATGGGACGAGAGTCAGGTCGAGGATGCAGATGAGCAGGTGGTCATCGCACACAACTGGGACGAGCTTCGCTTGCTGATGTGGAACTACGTTGGTATTGTCAGAACCACGAAGCGCCTGGAGCGCGCCCTGCACCGCATCGAGTTGCTGCAGTCAGAGGTGCAGGAGTATTACTCCAACTTCCGGGTAACGAGCGATCTCCTGGAGTTGCGTAATCTACTGGTGTGCGCGGAGCTGATTGTCCGCTCCGCACTGGATCGCAAGGAGAGTCGGGGTCTGCACTTCAGCAGGGACTATCCCCAGACCTGGCCGATCTCTCAGCCGACCATCCTTTCGCCGCTTCGCGCTGTGACCCGCAGCGAATAGTCGATCGCACGGATGTTCTTGGTCAGTTGACCAATCGAGATTCTGTCGACGCCAGTGGCGGCAACATCGCGTATCGATTCGATCTGAATACCGCCGGAGGCCTCAAGCAGTGCGCGTCCGCGCGTATGTGCAACGGCTGTGCGCATTCCCTCCAGATCGAAGTTGTCCAGGAGGATGCTGGTGGCGCCAGCCGACAGTGCTTCATCGAGTTCCCCGAGCGTTTCCACTTCGATCTGGATGCCCACATTGGCCTGAAGTGCGGCGGCCGCCCGCAGAGCCTGTGTGATACCGCCCGCTGCCAGGATATGGTTCTCCTTGATCAGAATGCCATCCCAAAGGGCCATGCGATGGTTCATGCCGCCTCCGACACGCACGGCGTACTTCTGGGCCTGTCGCAGCCCGGGAATGGTCTTCCGTGTATCCAGAACCACGCATCCCCGGGGGTTGGGGCTGATTCCCTCGATGGCGGCCACCATCGTGCGTGTCTGAGAAGCGGTCGCCGACAGAAGCTGCAGAAAATTCATGGCCGATCGCTCTGCTGTCAGCAGAGCCCTGGCACTTGCCTGGAGTTCACACACCACCGCACCGGCGGTGATTGCGTCACCATCACGCACATGCCACTGGATGAACGCCTGTGGATCAAGTTCCATGACACATGCATCGAACCACTCCGTACCGCAGATGACGGCGTTCTCGCGTACCAGGAGGGCTGCATGTGCGACTGTCTCGGCGGGCAGAAGGCTGGCCGTCCAGTCGCAGATGCCGATATCTTCGCGCAGTGCATCGCGGACGTTACGCTGCCGGGCCTGCTCGAGCGTCTCGTTGTGTTCGAACATGGTTTATGCGGCTCCGATGCCGGGTGTCAGCCCTGAGACGGGTGGTCGACCCGACAGTGTTCGGGTGAACTCGAGCATACGGTCGATGCAGGTGCGTGCCTTGTCAGCAATTTCCGCAGCAACATGAATCTCTCCGCTTCGCGACTGCAGACAGTGCAACACACCACGCAGCCCGTTCATGGCCATCCAGGGGCAGTGCGCACAACTCTTGCATGTGGCGCTCTCGCCGGCCGTTGGCGCCTCGATGATGGTCTTTCCCGGTGCGAGTTGTCGCATCCGGTGAAACAGGCCCTTGTCGGTCGCCACGATGTACTCCAGCGCATCCCCCTCGATCACAGCCTTGAGCAGTGCGGATGTTGATCCGATCACGTCGGCCTGCTGCGCGACTGATGCCGGCGCCTCCGGATGCACCAGCACGCGCGCGCCGGGGTGAAGTCGTCGGAGTATGCGCAACTCCTCGCCCTTGAACTCGTTGTGGACGATACAGTCGCCATTCCACAGCAGCATATCGGCACCGGTTTGATCCTGGATGTAGCGGCCCAGATGGCGGTCTGGGGCCCAGAGGATGGACTGGCCGCTGTCCTTCAGGTGGCGCACGATATCCAGCGCACAGGAACTGGTGACCATCCAGTCTGCACGGGCTTTCACCGCGGCGCTGGTGTTTGCATACACCACCACCGTACGGTCGGGATGCGCATCGCAGAATCGCCCGAAGGCATCGGCCGGGCAACCCAGATCGAGTGAACATGTGGCGTCGAGATCCGGCATCAGGACCGTCTTTTCAGGACTCAGAATCTTCGCCGTTTCACCCATGAAACGGACCCCTGCGACCACCAGCGTTCGAGCGGAATGCTGTTTTCCGAAGCGTGCCATCTCGAGAGAGTCGGAGACGATCCCGCCGGTCTCCAAGGCGAGATCCTGAAGATCGGAATCGACGTAGTAATGGGCGATGAGAACAGCATCCTGCTCGCGCAGCGCTTCGCGAATACGTGCCTGAAGCAGCAAGCGCTCATCCCGCGAAACAGGTGCTTCAACCTTGGCCCATGCCTGAGCGACACAGGCCGTGCCGCTCGCATCCGGCAGAGTGATATCAAAGGCTTGCTGATCTGGCATGGGTGTGTGATGTTTCCGTGATGTCGCTGGTCTGAGGATGGAGCGGGTGAAGGGGAGCGAACCCTCGTCGAAAGCTTGGGAAGCTTGCGTTCTGCCAGTGA
>CAYYDO010000012.1:0-10697 GCA_964470595.1 uncultured Burkholderiaceae bacterium
CGAGCATCCCTGGTTCATGGGTGTGCAGTTCCACCCCGAATTCACATCCACACCGCGCCAGGGCCATCCGCTTTTCATCCAGTTCATCCAGGCGGCGCTTGCCGCCCATTCGGGGAGAGGCACATGAAACTCTGCGGCTATGACGTCGGTCTGGATCACCCCTTTTTTCTCATCTCCGGGCCCTGTGTGGTCGAGTCCGAACAGTTGCAGATGGATACCGCGGGCACGCTGCGCGAGATCTGTACGGAACTCGGCATCCCGTTCATCTTCAAGTCCAGCTACGACAAGGCGAATCGTTCCTCGGGCGCATCCTTCCGGGGTCTTGGCATGGAACGTGGTCTCGAGATTCTCGCCACGGTACGTGATCGACTGGGAGTTCCCATCCTGACCGATGTCCACTCCGAGTCCGAAATCCCTGCGGTTGCAGCCGTGGTCGATGTTCTGCAGACTCCGGCGTTTCTCTGTCGTCAGACCGATTTCATTCAGGCAGTGGCCTGCAGTGGCAAGCCGGTCAATATCAAGAAGGGCCAGTTTCTTGCGCCCGGCGACATGAAGAATGTCATCCAGAAAGCGCGCGATGCCGCCATCTCGGCCGGGCTGGATCCGGATCGTTTCATGGCCTGCGAGCGCGGTGCGAGTTTCGGCTACAACAATCTGGTGAGCGATATGCGCAGTCTGGCCATCATGCGCGAGACCGGCTGCCCGGTGGTCTTTGACGCCACGCATTCGGTGCAGCTTCCCGGGGGCCAGGGCACATCCTCTGGCGGTCAGCGCGAGTTCGTGCCGGTGCTGGCGCGCGCAGCAGTTGGCGTCGGTGTGGCGGGGCTCCTGATGGAGACGCACCCGGATCCCGCCCGTGCACTGTCCGATGGCCCCAATGCCGTGCCACTGCGGCGCATGAAAGATCTGCTGGCCCAGTTGCTGGATATCGATCGTGTCGTCAAGTCGCGACCGATGCTCGAAAATGATTTTCAATGACCCCCCAAGGAAGATGCCATGACTGCAATCGTTGACCTGATCGGCCGCGAAATCATCGATAGCCGCGGCAATCCCACTGTCGAATGCGATGTGCTGCTTGAATCCGGTGTCATGGGTCGGGCTGCTGTACCCTCGGGCGCTTCGACGGGTTCGCGAGAGGCCATCGAGTTGCGCGACGGCGACAAGGGCCGTTTTCTCGGCAAGGGTGTGTTGAAGGCGGTCGGCCACATCAATACCGAGATCTCCGAAGCCCTGATGGGGCTCGATGCCAGCGAGCAGTCCTTCATCGACAAGATGCTGATCGATCTCGATGGGACAGAAAACAAGTCCCGTCTCGGCGCCAATGCCATGCTGGCAGTTTCGATGGCGGTGGCCAAGGCGGCTGCCGAGCAGTCCGGCTTGCCCCTGTACCGCTACTTTGGCGGCTCCGGCCCGATGTGTCTGCCAGTGCCCATGATGAATGTCATCAACGGCGGCGCTCATGCCAACAACAATCTCGATCTGCAGGAGTTCATGATCATTCCTGTCGGGGCTCCCAATTTCAGCGAGGCCGTGCGCTATGGCGCCGAGGTGTTTCACAGCCTCAAGAAACTCATCCACGATCAGGGCATGTCGATTGCCGTTGGCGATGAGGGCGGCTTTGCGCCCAACGTGAAGAATCACGAGGCGGCCATCCAGTTGGTACTGCGTGCGATCGAGGCCGCCGGCTACGAGCCTGGCCGCCAGATTGCCCTGGGCCTCGATTGCGCAAGCTCCGAGTTCTACAAGAACGGCCGTTATGAGCTGATCGGCGAGGGACTCAAGCTGTCGTCGCGGGATTTCGCTCATCTGCTCGCGGGGTGGGTCGACAAGTACCCCATCATCTCGATCGAGGATGGTTGCGCTGAAAACGACTGGGATGGCTGGTCCTATCTGACCGAGCTTCTAGGCAAGAAGGTTCAATTGGTGGGCGATGATCTGTTCGTGACCAATACGCGCATCCTGCGCGAGGGCATTCAGAAGAAAGTTGCCAACTCCATCCTGATCAAGATCAATCAGATCGGGACGCTCTCTGAAACCTTTGCCGCCATCGAGATGGCCAAGCGGAACAACTATACCGCCGTGGTGTCGCATCGATCGGGTGAAACCGAGGACACCACCATTGCTGACCTCTCCGTGGCGACCAATGCGCTCCAGATCAAGACCGGATCGATGTCGCGTACCGATCGCACGGCCAAGTACAACCAGTTGCTGCGCATCGAAGAAGATCTCGGCGATGCAGCCGAGTACCCCGGAAGGGATGCCTTCTACAATCTTCGCGGCTGATGCTTCACCTGATGATGGTCATCTGAAGGCCGCCCGCCATGCCCGACTTCCTGGTGAATCTCTTCAGGAGGCTTCCCAGGCCCAGTCTGACGAATATTTTGCTGGGGGTGTTGATTCTTCTTCAGGTGCCGCTGTGGTTCGGACAGGGCAGCTGGTTGCGTGTGTGGCATCTCGAGCGCCAGTTGCAGGCCCGATTGGCTGAAAACGATGCCCGCCGGTTACGGATCGCGGAACTCGAGGGCGAAGCGCGCGATTTGCGCCGCAGCCCCCGCGCCGCCGAGGAGCGAGCCCGCTATGAGCTGGGCATGATCATGCCGGGTGAGCGTTTCGTGCAGTGGGGTACCCCTTCCTCTCCGTCTGCGGGTGCCGACGCCGCCAGCGGGCAGCCAGGTGCCCAGGCTAGTGGAGGGTCGCAGGGCCCTCCGAAGAAGGGATCCCAGCCTCGGTGAAGAGCTCCACGCAGTCCACTGCGTCGAAGTCGTAGGCGGTATTGCAGAAGTCGCAGCGTACGCTCACCTTGCCCTGCTCGGTCAGGATCGCAGCCACCTCGTCGCGCCCGAGTGTCTGCAGCATGCGGCCGACGCGAAGCCGCGAACACCCGCATTGAAATCGTACCGGCCTGTCCTCGAGCAGTCGGGGAGACGCCTGCCAGAAAAGCTGGTGCAGCAGTCGGCCAGCGTCCTGCGCGAGCAACTCGGTGTCGGTCACCGTGGCGGCCAGCGCCAGCAGTTGGTCCCATCCATCATCGTCGCTCGGGGGTGCACTCGTCCCGCCCTCTGGTGGCATCCGCTGCAACAGAAGTCCCGCAGCGCGCTCGCCATCACATGCCAGCCAGAGTCGTGTGGGTAACTGCTCCGAGCGATCCATGTAGGCTTCCAGTGCTTTCGACAGACCCTCCTCATGGAGGGAGACGATGCCCTGATAGGGCGTGGTGTCGGGGGTGCGCGGATCAAGCACCACGCTGAAGCGTCCCATGCCATTGGCATTGACCAGTGTCCGCCAGTCGGCACCAGCGTTCACGGTCAGGTTGTCGGCCATCTTCACTGTGCTGCGAAATCCCAGAGCGGCATTGCACTCGGCCACGGCGAGCCGCACCGGTCCGTCACCGTGAATCTGCAGCGTCACTGACCCCTCGTACTTGAGGCTCGCCGAGAGCAGGATCGAGGCGCAACTCATCTGGCCGAGCAACTGCATGACTTCGGGTGCCTCCTCATGGCGGCGATGCACCTCTTGCCAACTGCGGCGAATTCGCACCAGGTGCGCACGCGCACTGACCCCGCCGAACATGATTTTCAACAGGTGGTCATCCTGCACTGTCTGCGCGGGGGACTCGTCGTCGGGGTGGTCAGACATGGTCGAGGCGCCTCAATTGCTGGCGAAACAGTTCTGAGCGTCTGACATAGCCTTCGGCAGCTTTCTGCATGCTGGCGATCTGCGCATCTGTCACGGGACGGACAATACGGGCCGGGGCCCCCAGCACCATGGAGTTCGGCGGAATGACCATGTCGCTGGTGATCAGTGCACAGGCGCCGATCAGGCAGTTCTCGCCGATCCTCGCACCGTTCAGAACCACGGCCTGCATCCCGATCAGGGAGCCATCGCCGATGATGCAGCCGTGAAGCATGGCCTGATGACCGACTGTCACGCCCTCGCCGATCAGGGCCTGATGGCCCGGGTCGGTATGAACCACCGCGCCCTCCTGGATGTTGGAGCGCGCCCCGATGCGGATGAGGGTGTTGTCGCCGCGCAATGTGGCGCCGAACCATATGCTGCTGTGCTCGGCCATCTCGACCTCGCCAATGACTGCCGCGGTGTCGGCAATGAAAACGCTCGGGTGGATGACCGGCTGCTGCTGGCCAATGGCATAGATGGGCATGATGCGTGTTTTTACCATGCCCCCGGATATTTGCAGGACAATCCGGTCCATGAGTTCCGGCTATCCCCATGATGTCAATGTCGATCTGCACATGCATTCCACGGCCTCCGACGGCGCGCTTGCTCCGGATGAACTGGTTCAGCGTGCAGCCGGCAACGGTGTCCGTATCCTTGCCCTGACCGATCACGATACGCTGGCCGGTCAGGACACCGCCATGGCCGCCGCCCGTGATCTGGGCCTTCGATGGGTGTCCGGAGTCGAGATATCGGTCAGTTGGGGTGGTGAAACCCTGCATGTGGTGGGTCTTGATTTCGAGCTGCGCGACTCCGGTCTGTGCGGCCTGCTCGACAGCATTTCCCTTGGCCGGCAGGCGCGTGCCCAGGCCATGGCCGAGGCGCTCGTCGCACATGGCCTGCCGGATATCCTTCCCGATGCCCGCGCTCACGCCCGCAACCCGTTGCTGATTGGCCGCACCCATATGGCCCGTGCACTGGTGCAGCGGGGTATATGCGCCGACATGGGCGAGGTGTTCCAGAGGTTTCTCACCCCGGGCAAGCCCGGCTATCAGCCCCATCAGTGGGCCAGTCTCTCCGCTGCGGTAAGCGCCATACGTGGGGCAGGTGGCGTCGCCGTTTTGGCTCACCCAGCCCGATACCGGCTCAGTGCCATCGGGCAGTGGGCCCTGCTCGATGAGTTCAAGACCCTCGGCGGGTCTGCAATCGAGGTGGTCACCGGCAGCCATTCCGATCGGGATGCACGGCGTTTTCAGCAGATTGCTGTCGAGCATGGTCTGCATGCCTCGCGGGGCAGCGACTTTCATGCGGAGGGCGAGAGCCGTTTTGATGTTGGTGCCGTTCCCCCGCTCCCGGATGCCACCCGACCGGTCTGGCACGGCTGGATGCACTGATAAAATCCGGTGCAAATGCATCGACACCGCGTTCTTTCAGGTATGCGTCCCACCGGGGCGCTCCACCTGGGTCACTATCACGGCGTACTCAAGAACTGGGTACGACTGCAGTTCAATTACGACTGCTTCTTCTTCGTTGCCGACTGGCATGCGCTCACCACGCATTACGACGATCCCTCGGTGATCGGCCAGAATGTCTGGGGCATGCTGATCGACTGGCTTGCGGCTGGTGTCGATCCGTCCCGCGCCACCCTGTTTATTCAGTCGCGTGTGCCCGAACACGCAGAATTGCACCTCCTGCTGTCGATGTGCACCCCGCTGGGATGGCTGGAGCGTGTGCCGACCTACAAGGATCAGCAGGACAAACTCTCCGATCGCGACCTGACCACTTACGGATTTCTCGGCTATCCACTGCTTCAGTCAGCCGATATCCTGATGTATCGGGCGGGTCTCGTGCCGGTGGGGGAAGATCAGGTGCCGCACGTCGAACTCACTCGCGAGATTGCCCGGCGGTTCAATCATGTTTTCGGGGCCGAGTCCGACTTCGATACCCGCGCCCGGGCCGCCCTGGGGGGGCTCGGCGATTCCGCCCCCAGATATCTCTCCCTGCGTGCCCGTTTTCAGGAGCAGGGCGATGTCGCCGCCCTGACCGAGGCTACCCGGCTGGTACACGATGCCAGCCTCGCCGAGATCGACCGCGAGCGTCTGCTCGGTTTCATCGAGGGAGACCGACGCCAGATCCTGATCGAGCCGCAGGCATTGCTTACCGAGGCCTCGCGCATGCCGGGCCTGGATGGGCAGAAGATGTCCAAAAGCTACAACAACACCATCGCCATGCGGGAACCTGCCGATACCCTGGTGCAGAAAATGCGCCGCATGCCCACCGATCCCGCTCGGGTGCGTCGCACCGATGCAGGAAACCCTGACCGCTGTCCCGTGTGGCAGCTGCATCAGGTCTATTCCGATGACAGCCGCCGCGACTGGGTTCGTGCGGGCTGTACCTCGGCTGGTATCGGGTGTCTGGAGTGCAAACAGCCTCTGATCGATGCCGTGCTCGATGAGCAGCGCATGTTCCACGACCGCGCGCGACCCTATCAGGAAGACCCCGGGCTATTGCGTCGCATTCTGCATGAGGGCTCCGAGAAAGCCCGGGACGTTGCCAGTCAGACCATGCGCGATGTACGTGGCGCGATGGGTCTGAATTTCGGTTGAAGTTGCGGCTGCATACGTGTCAGGGCTGCCATCACCATAACGGAGAGCGACAAGATGATCACAGGAAGCATGGTGGCGATTGTCACCCCGATGCACGAGGATGGAGGTCTCGACATGCAGACCTATCGCCAGCTGATTGACTGGCATATCGCGCAAGGCACCAATGCGATTGTGGCGGTGGGCACCACGGGGGAATCCCCCACTGTCGACGTCGATGAGCATCTCGAACTCATTCGCGTTGCAGTCGAGCAGGCAGCAGGCCGTATTCCCGTGATCGCCGGTGCGGGTGCAAATTCCACGCTGGAGGCTATCGAACTCACCCGTGAGGCAGCCGCACTTGGCGCGGATGCATCGCTGCAGGTGGTGCCGTATTACAACAAGCCCACTCAGGAGGGCCTGTATCGGCATTTCCGTGCGATTGCCGAAGCGGTTGACCTTCCAGTCATTCTGTACAACGTGCCCGGTCGGACGGTCGCCGATCTTGCCCACGAGACCACGATTCGTCTCGCCCAGGTTCCGGGCATCACGGGTATCAAGGACGCCACGGGCAACATCGAGCGCGGGCACTGGCTGATTCGCGAGGCTCCCGAGGGGTTTGCTGTCTACAGTGGTGACGACGGTACCGCCCCGGCTCTGATGCTGTTGGGCGGACACGGCAATATCTCCGTCACGGCCAATGTCGTGCCCGAACTGATGTCACGTCTGTGTGCCCTGGCCATGCAGGGCAACAGTCACGAGGCGGCAGCGCTTCAGGCGCGCCTGTTGCCATTGCACCGCGCCATGTTCATCGAAGCGAACCCGATTCCGGTAAAGTGGGCGCTGGCCCGCATGGGTCGCATCCGCCAGGGCTTGCGCCTGCCGCTGGTATCAATGTCTGCATCATCGGAGCCGATTGTGGAGTCCGCCTTGAAGTCACTGGGAGTCATTGCATGAAGCTGTGGATCAAACCCCTCGCATTGGCCGTTCCTGTGCTTCTGCTGGCCGGTTGCGGGGTGCTGTCTGGCGACAACGTTGAATACAAGTCTGCAGGCAAGGTCAGGCCCCTCGAGGTTCCCCCTGACCTGGTCACCCCGGGTCGTGACGACCGATTCAACATTCCGGCATCAGGTTCGGCAAGTCGTGCCGAGTTCGAGCGCAGCCGTGCTGAACCACGTAATGCCGGCGCGGCCACGGTGCTGCCCTCGGTGACGGGTATGCGCATCGAGCGTCAGGGCGATCAGCGTGTACTGGTGGTTGATCAGTCCGCGGAAAAGCTCTGGCCCATCGTCCGGCAATTCTGGCTCGACAGTGGTTTCGCCCTCGCTCTCGAGAGTCCCGAGACTGGCGTGCTGGAGACCGACTGGGTGGAAAATCGCTCCAAGATTCCGGAGGACTTCATCCGTCGTACTCTGGGTCGATTGGTGGATCGCATCTACGACACGGGCGAGCGGGACAAATTTCGTACCCGCATTGATCGGGCATCGAATCAGCAGACCGAGATCGTCATTACCCACCGTGGGGTAGTCGAGGTGGTTTCCTCGCCGAGTGGCGATCTGAAGAGCACCTGGACCAACCGGCCATCCGATCGCGACCTCGAGGCCGAATTCACCCGTCGTCTGATGATTCGCCTGGGCGCGGACCAAAGCCGGGCACAGGCGATTCTTGCGCAGGGTGGCACTGCCGCCGCCGCGCAGGCGCCACGCGCGCAGGTGATGAATACGCCCGATGGAGGTGCCATCGAGATTGCCGAGTCATTTGACCGCGCATGGCGTCGTGTCGGTGTGGCGATCGATCGTCTCGGTTTCACTGTCGAAGATCGTGACCGCACCAAGGGTCTGTTCTTTGTGCGTTATCGCGATCCAACGGCCGACGCTCAGAAAGAGTCCCCGGGGTTCTTCAGCAGACTGTTCTCTTCATCCCCCAAGACATCCGACGCCGCAGCCCAGTATCGGGTGCTGGTGTCCTCCAATGGCCAGTCAGCCAGTCGGATCATCGTGCAGGACAAATCCGGAAAGCCTGCGAGTGATACCAATGCAAAGCGCATGCTTGCGCTGATCCTCGAGCAGTTGAAGTAAGGCTTGAGGTTTACCAGTCTCTCCAGCGGCAGCGAGGGCAATGCTCTCGTTGTCGAGTCCGCTGCTGTTACCGACGCCTCCGGGGCTCCGCTGCGTGATCCAACGCGCGTGCTCATCGACTGCGGCCTTGCGGCAAAGGAGATGCTTCGGCGTCTTGAAGATCGCGGTCTGTCGGTACAAGATCTCGATGCGATATTTGTCACCCACGAGCATCAGGACCATGTCGGTGGTGTTGCCCGGCTGGCGAGGCTTGCAGGCTTGCCGGTACTGTGCAGCCATGGCACGCGGCAGGCCTGTCCCGACGATTTCTGGTCTGGGGCGAGTGTTACCGAGATCGACAGGGATGCGGATGTCTCTCTCTGCGATCTCCGTCTGCGCTGCTTCCCGGTTCCCCATGATGCGCGCGAACCGGTGCAACTGGTCATCGAAGATGGCTCGCATCGCATGGGTGTACTGACCGATGTCGGTCGGTCAACTGTGCATATCGAACAGATGCTGAGCGGCGTCGATGCCCTGTTTCTCGAGGCCAATCACGACGAGGCTCTGCTGGCGGCAAGTGATTACCCTCCGAGCCTGCGTGAGCGTATCGCAGGTCCCTACGGGCATCTATCGAATGCTGCATCGGCAGCCATTCTTGCGGCCATTGATCAGTCCCGTCTTCAGCATGTGGTTGCCGCTCATCTGAGCCGTCATAACAATCGGGAAGATCTCGTGACGGGGGCGTTCGCACCCGTGATGCCGGCTGGTGCCTGCCTGCATGTCGCGCGTCAGGATCGCGGTTTCGATTGGATAGTTCTGGCCTGAGAGCCATCCGGCATGAACGAAAAAAAACGCCGACATCTGTCGGCGTTTTCTGCTTTGGAGCTTGCGGTTTACTTCTTGGCAGGCTCGGCAGCGGGAGCAGCAGGAGCGGCTGCAGGAGCCGGTGCGGCGTCAGCGGGCTTTTGCTCGGCAGCAGGAGCAGGAGCGGGTGCGGGAGCAGCGGCTTGTTCTTTTTTTCCGCAGGCAACGATACCAAGTGCCAGGATCATGGCGGCGAGAAGCGACTTCTGCATGTTTCGATTTCCTTAATGTGACAAATGAGAGAGGAGGTGTTCCCCGCGTAAATGCGTACGGGAAACCACCTAATTGTAAACGATCCATCCCGCCTGATAGGCCTCGTATAGCTGTGTCAACTTCAGACGCGCTGAATCGTTTGGTGACAGCCACCGCGCATCGGCCAGCGCCTCGAGCGCTCTGCGTTCAGCTGCGCTGCGGGGAATCGGCATCTCCTCCCCGTTGATACTGAATGTTCCCTCCGTGTAGAGGAGTCGGGTGGCGGGCGCGAGTCGGATTCCTCTTGCGGTTGCGCGCTGCATGAATCGCTCCTCGCTGTCGGGGCGTCTCGGAGCATCGAATACCGCCTCAGGGGCAGGTTCGCTCAACAGGCGTGCGATCGCCCGTCTGACACCCGCAGCGTCTGGCAGATCCCGCATGACCTGCCGTGTCAGCGCCTCCAGCAGCCGTGCGGGAATCTGCGCTGGCCGATCGGTCGCCGCAAGCCATGGATCGTGCCAGCTCTCATGTGCGAGCCCGTCGATATGGCGACTCAGGGCCGCATCGGCCAGACTGGTCCGATCCGGCGCACGGAACCCGACGGACCAGGTCATGCACCCGGGTCCGATCGCCGTACCCCGATGCGCTACGCCGGGGGGCAAATAGAGCAGATCTCCAGGCTCGAGTACCCATTCCTGTTCCGCATTGAATTGCCGAAGGATGCGCAGCGGTACATCGTCCTCCAGCTGTGTGTCGAAGCGCTCGGCAATCTCCCAGCGGCGCCGGCCTGCAGCCTGAACCAGAAAGACATCGTACGAATCGACGTGGGCACCGATGCCACCTCCGGGGCCTGCCACGCTGATCATCAGATCATCGAGTCGTGCCTGCGGAATGAAGCGAAAGGCATCCAGAAACCGGTCGGCCGCGTTGAGCCGGGTGTTGACCTGCTGGATCAGCACGGTCCAGTTGGGACGGCTTACACCTGGAATCCGCTCCGCCGGAAAGGGTCCGTATTCGAGTGTCCAGCGCCCGCTGCGCGGCTGTCGTCGCACCAGACGGCTCGGAGCGAGGTCATCGGAACACAGCGCCAGCGCCTCATCAATGCAGATGGGGGGCACGAATCCGGGAAAGGCCTGACGTACCAGTAGTGGCTTCTTCTGCCAGTGGCGGCGCATGAACTGCCGGGGTGTCATGCCGGCCAGCCACGAGACGGGCTGATCGACATCTGGCCGAAAGACTTCAGATGGCTTCGTCATCGTGTCAGAAAAGATCGAGTTGATTTCCGGGCAGCGGGGCCGATCCCCGCTGCCACTCCTGCTGCTTGCGCTGG
>CAYYDO010000012.1:10707-22815 GCA_964470595.1 uncultured Burkholderiaceae bacterium
CTTTCAGAACGATTGCCTTGCCGCCCTTGGCGATCAGTTCCATGCGCACGTTACGGGCTTTGTCCAGCGTCATGGATTTTTCACCATGGTAGGGGCGAGCTGCATCACGGATTCCGGCAGACCGGCCAGGCGTGCGACCTGAATACCGAAACTGCGGCTTGCAGGACCTTGTTCGACGCGATGCAGGAAGACCAGTCGGTGTGCCTGCTCCACTGCACCCACGTGTACATTGCTGATGCCCGGTATCTGGGACTCGAGTGCGGTGAGCTCGAAGTAATGTGTGGCAAAGAGGCAGAGACTTCGGTTGTCCTGCGCCAGCGATTGCGCAATTGACCAGGCCAGCGCCAGACCATCGGATGTCGAGGTGCCGCGGCCGATCTCATCCATCAACACCAGGCTGCGCTCACTGGCCTGATTCAGTATCAGCGCCGCCTCGGTCATCTCCACCATGAAGGTGGAGCGACCACCCGCCAGATCGTCTGCCGCACCGATACGTGTGAAGATGCGGTCGATATCGCCGATCGTGGCCGCGCGCGCCGGAACAGGTGCACCCATGCGGGCCAGTACGGTGATCAGTGCCACCTGTCGCATATAGGTGGACTTCCCTCCCATGTTCGGGCCGGTGATCACCTGCATGCGCTCGGTTGCGTGAAGGCGGGTATCGTTGGGTGTGAAATCCGGCATCGAGAGCGCCAGCATCGGGTGGCGGCCTTCCTCGATACGGATGGCGGCCTCGTCAGCCAGTTCGGGGAGAATCCAGCGCTCCTGGCGCATGAGACTTGCCAGGCAGGCCATGACATCGATGCAGGCGAGCGCATCGGCGGCTGCCTGGAGCGCACTCACGTGGGAATCGAGTTGATTCAGCAGTTCATCGAACAGGATCTTCTCGCGCGCCAGAGCGCGTTCCTTGGCCGACAGTGCCTTTTCTTCGAACGCCTTGAGCTCGGGGGTGATGAAACGCTCGGCGTTTTTCAGCGTCTGTCGTCGCTGATAGTCGGCTGGGGCCCGTGCCAACTGGCTTGCGGTGATCTCGATGTAGTAGCCGTGGACGGCATTGAAACCGACGCGCAGATTGGTGATTCCCGTACGTTCACGCTCGCGTGCCTCCATCGCCAGCAGAAACGCGCCGCTGTCTTCCTGAAGACCGCGCAGTTCGTCGAGCGCGGCATCGTAGCCGCGGCGGATCACACCGCCGTCACGAATCTGTACATTGCAGGCGTCATCGATTGCCGCCTCGAGAAGCACTTTGCATTGCGCCAGCAAGGGATTGCTCATGGCTGCCCGGCACTCTGCGAGCATCTCCGGCAAGGCAGCTGTGTGCCGCCCTGTCCCGGGCATTGTCCCGGTCTCTGCCGATGGCGCACTCCATGCTGCTGCCTGCTCGATGAGTGCAGTGATCACCGACAGGCCCGCGAGTGACTGACGCAATCCCAGACACTCCCGCGGACGGACATTACGCAGCGCGATACGCCCTGCAATGCGTCCGATATCCGATATCGTCGTGCAGGCCTCGCCAAGTGCCACCAGAAGACCGGTGTGCGCATCGGCTTGCGCACACCAGGCCACGGTCTGCTGGCGACGACGTACCGACTCATTTGCGCGCAGTGGGGCAAGCAGCCAGCTGCGCAGCAGTCGACTGCCAGCCGCCAGATGGCAGCGATCGATCGCCGACAGCAGCGTGGTGGATGTGTCCGATTCGGCAAAGAGCGGGCTCACCAGTTCCAGTGTTCGGCGAGCCACGGCATCCATCACGACGAGTTCGTCGTGGCGCTGCTGACGCGGCGGCTGAAGGTGACTCAGGGGCCTTCCCTGACTGCGCTCGGCATATGCGAGAAGCCCGGCAATCGCGCGCAGCGCCCCTGCCTGCCCATCGAGTTCATAGGCAGCAAGCGACATCACCTGCAGGCGCGCCCGAAGAAGTTGCGCACCACGCTCTGCATCCATTTCCCAGGGTGGCAGCGGCGTCACGATACCCGTCAGGCTGTTGCGCAGAGCCGACATCTCGCTCACCAGTATCTCTGCCGGCGCAATCCTCGCCAGCATTTCACTCGCAGCTTCGATGGGGCAGGACATCCACAGCAGTTCGCCGCTCGCCACATCGCACCAGGCGATAGCGGCATCGCGTGCATCCGATTCAACGCAGGCGCACCAGGCCTGCGCGCGGTCCGGTATCAGCCCGGCCTCGTTGAGCGTACCCGGGGTGATGATGCGCACCACCTTGCGCTCCACAGGGCCCTTGGCGCTGGCCACATCACCGATCTGTTCGCAGATCGCGACGGACAGTCCCCGCGTCACCATTCGGGCAAGATAGTTCTCGGCCGCGTGCACGGGCACACCAGCCATCACCACGGGTGCACCGGCGCTCTGTCCGCGCGAGGTCAGCGTGATACCCAGCAGCCGGGCAGCGGTGCGTGCGTCGTCGTAGAACAGTTCATAGAAGTCACCCATCCGGTAGAACACCAGCTTGTCAGGGTGCTCCGCCTTGACCCGAAGGTACTGCCGCATCATGGGGGTGTGCTGCTCGAAGTCGCCATCGGCAGGCGACGGATGGCGGTGTGCTCCAGGGCTCATGGCATCGCATTATGCCGTGGCCTGGTCTGGTCTCAGCCCAGCATCGTCCTTGCCAGTAATGTTCCGCTCAACCACGCACCCTGCACACGGTTGCTGTGCACCCAATCGCCACAGGCGCCGGCCTGCAGTTCGGGATCCAACAGGAAGCCGTCGTCAAGAGATGCGTCTGCCATGGCATAGCGCCAGCGATGTGCCGTGCGCGTGAGAATGGACAAGCCGGTAATTTCCCGAAACACTGCAGCGAGCTCGCTGATCACGATCTCTTCGGGCTCTTCCAGGTGCAACTGGCTCCATTGCGGGTTGGCGTGCATGAGCCACGTGCGGCTGCCTTCGCGGCCAGGTTTGGAACTGTTGCACGCGATCCATGAGAGCGGGCTGGCTTCGATGAAGGCGGCGTCAAAACCGGGGTCGGCGTCATTGGTCTGAGCCATGACGGCCCAGCAGGGAAGCATGGTGGCCTGCGAGATACGTGTTTCAAAACGGAGGCCTCGGCCCTTGGCCAGATGGGCCGCCTGCGGAGCGGGTGCGGCAAGCACCAGGCCGTCCACACCGTGGCCCAGGGGGCCGTTCTCGAGACTGTTCAGGTGCCATAGCCCGTCGCGTCGTTCGATCGAACTCACGGTGGTCTGCAGGCGGATGTTCAGTGATGCAGCCATAAGGCTGGCCGGCGATGTCATGCGCGGTGTGCCCACATAGCGGTTGGACGAATCGATCATCGTGATTGCGCGCTGTGTACCGATCGATGCAAGTCGCATCGGCCAGGGCGCTGCGGCTCCCTGACGAATCCAGCCTTGCACCTCGCTGGCGAATGCCGGATCGGTTGCGGTGAAGTACTGTGCGCCGTGGTCACACTGCCAGCCATCTGCACGCCGGGTACTCATGCGACCACCCACGCCGCGACTTTTCTCGAATACGTGCACCTCCAGCCCGGCAGCCTGCAGGGTCGAGGCACAGGCGAGCCCGGCCACTCCTGCGCCGATGACGGCGACACTGCGGATCTGCTTCATGCATCTCTCCGCGGCCGGCTGGCCGAAAAAAAAGGACCTGGTCGAGGTCCTTTTAGTGTGCTGCACGAGGCCCCGGACAGGGACCCGTGTCAGGGTTTACTCGCGTAACTTCAGGCCGCTGCCTTGAGTGCTTTCAGGCTGGCTTTGCTGGCCGTCTGCACATTCTCTTCGACCACTGCCACGGCTTGTTTGGCGGCCTTGTTGGCGGTCTCGTATGCGGCGCTGGCGGCTGTCAGGGCGGACTTCACCAGAGCAACACTGCTCTCGGCACCTGCCGGGGCGCTCTTGGCGAACTCTTCGACTGCCGAGTGAATCTTCTCGTTACCTGCCGAGATTTGGGCCTCAGCCAGCTTGGCAAACGCGTTGGCGGTCTCGGACGACACGGCGTAGAGGGCGTTTGCAAACGCGACTGCGCTTTCCATGCTGGGCATGGCCAGGGTGGACTGGACTTTCACCAGTTCCTGTACATCTTTCACACCAGCCAGCGCTTTCAGATTGCCGGCGCTTTGGCCGAGGCTGTCCTTGACGGACTTGAACTGCAGCTGGGCAAGCTTTTCCACGCCTGCGAGGGCGACGCCAGCGACTTCGGTGGCGGCATCGATGTTGGCTTTGGCGATATCAACGTATTGGGCGTTCAGGTTGTTCATGGCGTTTCTCCGATTCAATGAAGGTGGGTATGGACCTGCATCGCCTGAAACCGAAATGTTGTTGCGATGCACAAGTCGTATTCAACCTGAATTGACGCGGTGCCGCAACCCCTTGGAACACCTTTTTTGACGCGATGCCGCATATTTTTGCATTGCGGCAAATCGGGACAGAACGGAATGTCAATTCCCCGTGTGGTCGATGCCCGGAGCCGCTTTTCCGGGCTTGCGTGCCGGGGCCTTGTCTCCGAGGAGCATCTTTTCGAGCTCCGGGCCTCTTTCTGGCCGGGCCAGGGTGTAGCGCGAGAGGATGTTGACCAGTTGCCCAAAGATCCGGGGCGATCCCGCGATGATGTTTTCGTGAAAAAGGTAGCCGCTCTCGCCCTTGAAGTCGCCAACCAGACCACCGGCCTCGGTGATCAGCAGGCAGCCTGCGGCGGCATCCCAGGGCATCAGTCCGATTTCGAAGAATCCGTCGAGTCGCCCGCTGGCCACGTAGGCCAGATCGAGTGATGCCGCACCAGGCCTGCGCAGGCCTGCGGTTTTCTGCGTCAACTCCCGGAACATCGACATGTAGACATCGACATTGTTGAAGACGCGGAAAGGGAAGCCCGTGCCGATCAGCGCGTCATCCAGACGGTCCCGCTGGGCCACGCGTATGCGACGCTCGTTGAGCATGGCGCCTTTGCCTTTGGAGGCCACGAAGAGGTCGTTGTGGACGGGGTCGTAGATCACTGCCTGGGTGATCTGCCCACGAAAGGACAGGGCGATCGACACCGCATACTGCGGAAACCCGTGGATGAAGTTGGTTGTGCCATCCAGCGGATCGATGATCCACACATAGTCGGACCTCGCCGACGCCTGCCTGCCGCCTGCGCCCGCAGTGCCCGATTCTTCGGCCAGAAAGTCATGGTCCGGATATGCCTTGGCGAGCACTTCGATGATGGCGGATTCCGCTGCCTGGTCGGTTTCGGTCACGAAATCATTGGGCGCCTTGCGGCCAACGCGAAGCAGGTCGATATCGAGGCTTGCGCGGTTGATGATGGCGCCAGCGCGGCGGGCTGCCTTGACGGCTGTGTTCAGCAGTGGATGCATGTGACGGTTCTTTTTAAGGAGCGGGAAAACAGGGCATCATGCGCCCCATGCCCGATTCTAGGCCCATTCAACAATTGCTCTCACGTGTGCGCGTGGTGCTGGTCTCGCCGACCCATCCCGGTAATGTGGGAGCGTGCGCGCGGGCGATGCAGGTCATGGGTCTGCGGCAGATGTGGATCGTCGACCCGGAAGATCCGCGCATTGCCTCGCGCAATGAGGCGGTTGCACTCTCTTCCGGCGCCGCGCAGGTTCTGGGGGATGCCCGGATCGCGAGTCTTGGCGAAGCGCTGGCCGATCTGACCTGGAGTTGTGCGATGAGCGCCCGTGTGCGCGAGTTCGAGCCCCCGCGTCTGACCCTGGAGGAGGCCTGCGAGGCGCTGCTCGATCACCTGCAGGCCGATGACTCCCGTCAGGCCGCCTTTGTCTTCGGCCCCGAGCGGGCAGGGCTTGCCAATGAGCAGCTTCTGCAGTGCCGCTCGGTATGCAGCCTCGATGTGGAGGAGAAATTCAGTTCGCTCAACCTGTCACAGGCAGTGCAGGTGGTGGCCTATGCCCTTCGGCGTGCCGCCCGCACGCATCGCCCGCGCGCAGCAGCCGAGTTTCCGGTGGGTAATCAGCGCGACACCGCGAAACCAGCCGACCATTCAGCGGTGCTGGGGTTGCATGCCCATCTGGTGCGTGTGGCTTTGCGGGTGGGCTACCTTGATCCACGCAACCCGGGTCGATTCGAGGAACGTCTGCATCGTCTTCTGGCCCGCAAGGACATGTGGGAGGACGAGGTGCAGATGCTCCGTGGTCTTTGCACCGAGATCGAACGGCGCTCCTGATACCCTTTGCATCATGTTGACGACCTTACGCGAAGACATCCGGGCGATTCTGGAACGCGATCCCGCCGCACGCAGCACATTCGAGGTGCTGACCTGCTACCCCGGGCTGCATGCGCTCTGGCTGCATCGCCTTGCGCATGCCCTATGGGGCAGTGACTGGGGCCCCTTGCGCTGGCTCGCGCGCTTTCTGGCCATGGTCAGCCGTTGGCTCACCGGTATCGAGATTCATCCCGGTGCCAGTCTTGGCCGCGGTGTCTTCATCGATCACGGTATGGGTGTCGTGATCGGCGAGACGACCGAGAGCGGCGATCACTGCACCATCTACCAGGGCGTGACGCTCGGCGGTACCTCGCTGGTCAAGGGCAGCAAACGACATCCCACGCTGCAGGCACGTGTGGTGGTCGGCGCGGGCGCCAAGGTATTGGGCCCGTTTACAGTGGGCGAGGGGGCCAAGATTGGTTCGAACGCGGTGGTTGTCAAGGCTGTACCGGCAGGCGCCACGGTGATCGGGATTCCCGCACGAATTGTCGACGAGAAGTACGCCGACTCGATGGCGCGTCAGGTCGAGGGCGACCGCTTTGCGGCCTATGGCGTGATGCCCGGTGCGCAGGATCCGATCGATGTGGTGCTGCACCAGATGCTGGCCGACATGAAAATCCTCCAGGCCGAGATCGATCGCCTGAAGGGTGTGGACGCAGCGACCGGGATTGAACATCCGCCCGCCCCGGGTGGCTCAATCCAGAACACGCACCCCTGAGGCATCCACCCACAGGCCACCGCCGCGGATCAGCGACCCGGATGCGTCGGTCTGCCAATCGGGCAGTACCCACCGTGCCTGTCCACAGGCGAGCGTGTGACGACCCGGTCGATGGGTATGTCCATGCAGCAGTACATCGGCATTCATCTCCCGAATCAGGTCGTTTGCCGCGTTCTGGTTCACGTCCATGATCGCCATCGTTTTTCCGCTTTTCTCCGCGGTGCTGTCGGCGCGCATCTGACGTGCAGCCGCGTCCCGCTCCGCGAGGGGCCGGGCCAGGAACGCTTCCTGCCAGGCGGGGGTACGCACCTCGGTGCGAAATCGCTGGTAGGCGATGTCGTCCGTGCACAGCAGATCACCGTGCGTGATCACAATCCGCGAACCCTGTTCGATCAACAGCAGTGTGGGGTCATCGAGCAGCTCGGCATGAGCCTTGCGCGCAAAGTCCTGTGCCAGAAGAAAATCGCGATTGCCGTGCATCAGCCCGATGCGAACACCTCTTTGTGAGATCGCCGCCAGATCAATCGCGACGCGTTCACCGATACCCCTGCTGTCTTCGCTCGAAAGCCGATCATCGCCAATCCAGGCATCGAAAAGGTCGCCAAGAATCAGCAGCCACTGCGGCTGCCCGGTGTCGAGCAGACAGTGTTGTCTCAGCCATGCCAGGAAGGCGTCTGCCAGCAGGGGAGTGTCATCGCTCAGATGCACATCCGAACACAGCAGCGCCGACCGGCACGACAGCGATGGCATTTACTTTTCGACTATCTCGGCTTTGGTGATGGCAATGGGCTCGAGTGGCACATTCTGATGAAAGCCGTTGTTTCCGGTCTTTACTTTCCTGATCTTGTCGACCACATCGGTCCCGGCCACCACCTTGCCAAAGACGGCATACCCCCAGCCACTGCCCGACGGAGCGGTGAAGTTGAGGAAGTCGTTGTCGGCCACGTTGATGAAAAACTGGGCAGTGGCCGAATGTGGATCGTTGGTGCGCGCCATCGCAATGGTGTACTTCAGGTTCTTCAGGCCGTTGTCCGCCTCGTTGCGGATTGCCTCACGGGTGGGCTTTTGCACCATCTTCACGGTGAAGCCGCCGCCCTGGATCATGAAGTTGTCCATCACGCGATGGAAGATGGTGCCGTCGTAGTGGCCGGATTTGACATACGCCACGAAGTTCTCGACTGTCTTCGGCGCTTTGGCGCTGTCGAGTTCCAGAGTGATGAGTCCCATGGATGTCTGCAGATTGCATTTCATGAGGGGTGCGTCTCCTGTCGCAGTTGGGTTATGGGCTGTTGATTCAGCGGTTGGTCATGATCCGCGCGGGCCGGATGGCCGGCGTGGCATTCAGGTAATCGAGCTTGAGCTTCACACTTGGTGCGGGCTGGCGGGACTCGAGTGCATGCCGATACGACTGTGCAGCCAGCCTGGTGTAGATATCGCCCAGGTTCTCATGGGCCAGTGCATAGTCGGGCCGGTTCTGTATGGCACGTTCCAGAAGCAGGCGTGCCTTGTGCAGTTCGTTCTGGTCCACGTAGAGCGCCGCCAGATTGTTGTAGGGCTCCGAGAGTTCAGGGAAGTCCTCGGTGAGCGACTCGAATACCCGTATCGCCTCGGCAGATTTCCCCGTCCCGGTCAGCACGACGCCCTGGAGGAATCGCCACTGCGGGTCGCGTGGTCTGGTCGAGAGCGCCTTCTCGATGATGTCGCTGGCCTCCTGCCATTTTTCACGCAGCGCAAAATCACGCGCCTCTTTCATCTCTGCCGAGATCGCCGGTGCCATGGGGCGACCCGGCATCAGGCCCAGCGGGCCCGCTGGAGGCGTGGTTTCGGTGGCGCGGGTGGTTTGCCCATGTACCAGGGGTGCCGGCAGCACAATGCAGAGCGCCAGCAGTGCGGCGAGAAGTGGGGGGCGTGTCATTCCCATAAAATGCGGGCTCAGGGCGCGGGATCGCAGTGGTCGGCGCAGTCTAGCATGGTGAATTCTTGAAGATTTTCAATACCTTGACCCGCTCCAAGGCGGAGTTTGTGCCGATCGAGCCGGGCCGCGTTCGGATGTATGTCTGCGGCATGACGGTTTACGATTTCTGCCACATCGGCCATGCCCGGGTGATGGTGGTTTTCGACATGGTTGCCCGCTGGTTTCGGGCACGCGGCCTGCAGGTCAATTATGTGCGCAATATCACCGACATCGACGACAAGATCATCCGTCGCGCTGTCGAGAACGGTGAGTCGGTCGCTGCCCTGACCGGTCGTTTCATCACCGCCATGAACGAGGATGCCGCTGCCCTTGGCGTCATCGCCCCCGATGCCGAGCCCCGGGCCACGGCGTATGTGCCGCAGATGCTCGAGGTGATTCGTATGCTCGAAGCCAACGGCCTTGCCTACCAGGCCCGACAGGCAGACGGCAGCGCCGGTGATGTCAACTTCTCGGTGCGCGGCTTTCCAGGTTATGGCCGCCTGTCAGGCAAGAGTCTCGATGAACTGCGTGCCGGCGAAAGGGTGGCAGTGCAGGATGGCAAGCGCGACCCCCTGGATTTTGTTTTGTGGAAGCGTGGCAAGGATGATGAACCGGCCGAGGTGCGCTGGTCATCGCCCTGGGGCGAGGGCAGGCCTGGTTGGCATATCGAGTGTTCTGCAATGAGTTGTGCGCTGCTGGGGGAGCATTTCGACATCCACGGCGGCGGCGCCGATCTTCAGTTCCCCCATCACGAAAACGAGATCGCCCAATCCGAGGGTGCCTGGGGTGCGAAGACCGGCAAGCCCTTCGTCAATTTGTGGATGCACAACGGTTTCGTGCGGGTCGACGACGAAAAGATGTCCAAGTCACTCGGCAACTTTTTCACCATACGCGAGGTACTTGCGAAGTTCGACCCCGAGGTCGTGCGTTTTTTCATCCTGCGTGCCCACTACCGCAGTCCGCTGAATTATTCCGATGTCCATCTTGAAGATGCGCACGCTGGCCTCGCACGGCTCTACACCGCGCTTGCCAGTGCTGGTGTCACTGACGCAGATCCGATGCAGGTCGACGCGCGTGCGGCCCGAGCCATGCCGCCTGTCGACGCGACGGCCCTCGCCGGAAGTTGTGCCGAACGACCCGCTGTAGCGCGCGCGATCCAGGCCTTCGTGGCTGCGATGGACGACGACTTCAATACGCCGGTGGCGATTGCCGCACTCTTCGATCTGGCATCCGAGGTCAACCGGGTCGAGGATGCGACTGTTCGTCGCGCGGCTGCCCAGGTGATGCGTCGTCTGGCAGGCATGCTGGGTCTCCTGGGCAGGCCGCCGGCCGCCTTTCGCCAGGCGTCTGCGGCCCCATCCGGGCCCGATGCGGAAGAGATCGAGGCCCTGATCGCGGTGCGTGCCGCGGCCAAGAAGCGTCGTGATTTTGCCCAGGCCGATCGCATCCGCGATGATCTTCTCGCGCGCGGCGTGGTGCTGGAGGACAGCCCATCGGGGACCACCTGGCGGGCAGCCGGTGGCGGTTTGTAGGACAATCATGCCCTGATGAGTACCAGCCCTCCTTCCAAGCAGACCTTTCTGGATTTCGAGCAGCCTGTCGCAGAGCTCGAGAGCAAGATCGAGGAACTGCGTTTCGTTCAAAGCGACTCTGCAGTCGATATCTCCGAGGAGATCGAGCGGCTTCGCGCCAAGACCGAAGGTCAGCTCAAGGACATCTATGCCAAGCTGACACCATGGCAGATCGCGCAGGTGGCCCGCCATCCGCAGCGTCCGTATACGCTGGACTACATCCAGCTCATGTTCACCGATTTTCACGAGTTGCATGGCGATCGCGCATTTGCTGACGATCCTGCCATCGTGGGCGGACTGGCCCGATTCAACGGACAGAGCGTCATGGTCATTGGTCATCAGAAAGGCCGCGACCTCAAAGAGCGCACCTTGCGCAATTTCGGTATGCCAAGGCCCGAGGGCTACCGCAAGGCCATGCGCCTGATGCAGTTGGCCGAGAAATTCCGCCTGCCCGTGATCACGCTTGTGGATACCCCGGGCGCCTATCCAGGCATTGGTGCCGAGGAGCGTGGCCAGTCCGAGGCCATCGGCCGCAATCTGCTCGTGATGGCCGGTCTCAAGGTGCCGATCGTCTCGGTGATCATCGGCGAGGGTGGGTCGGGCGGTGCCCTGGCAATCGCGGTCGGCGATGTGCTTCTCATCCTCCAGTACTCCACGTATTCCGTTATTTCGCCCGAGGGTTGCGCCTCGATCCTCTGGAAGAGCGCCGAAAAGGCCCCCGAGGCTGCCGAGACACTGGGCATTACGGCGCAGCGGCTCAAGTCGCTCGGGCTGGTTGACAAGGTCGTATCCGAGCCTCTGGGCGGTGCCCATCGCGACCCGGTGCAGACTGCAGAGAATCTTCGTCGCGCCATTGCCGATGCCTTGCGCGGGCTGGTCGGTCTCTCCGCAGAAGATCTGGTGACCCAGCGGCAGGCGCGCATCCGGGCCCTCGGCAAGTTCAAGGAAATCAAGGCCTCGTAAATGGCCCTGTCGCTGGTGGTGGGGCTCTCCGGCGGGCTCGATTCCACTGTTCTGCTTCATCTGATGCATCGGATGCAGCAGAAGATGCCGCAACTGTTCTCGCTGATGGCCATGCATGTTCATCATGGCCTGCAACCCGCTGCCGATGATTTTGCGCGTCAGGCAAAGCACTTCTGCCTCGGGCTCGGTGTGCCCCTGGATACCGTTCACGTCAGCATTCCTCAGCATGAGATCGCCAGCCTTGGTCTGGAGGCGGCGGCCCGTCGTCACCGTTATCAGGCTTTTGCCGAGCGCATGCCCGAGGGGGCCGTTCTGGTGCTGGCGCATCATCGCGATGATCTGCTCGAGACCGCGCTGCTGCAGTGGATCCGGGGAGCGGGTCTGGAGGGCCTGTCGGGTATGACGCGTCTCTCCAGCACTGAACTGGCGGGCCGGCGCATGGTGCGATGGCGCCCGCTGCTGGATCAGAGCCGGCAATCCCTGCTCGATTACGCGCGCGCCGAGGGTCTGGCGTGGGTTGAAGACCCGAGCAATACCGACACCGATCTGGCGCGCAATCGCATTCGCCACGAGGTGATGCCCGTGTTGCGCAGCCTTCGTGAGGGTGCGGATACCGCCATGGCACGCAGCATTGCGCATCTGCAGACCGCACGCGACCTGCTGGAACTGGTGACGGAGCAGGCTCTGGAGGAGAGCAGGCTGCCCGAGGGGCGACTCAA
>CAYYDO010000012.1:22825-24018 GCA_964470595.1 uncultured Burkholderiaceae bacterium
CCTGGATGTGCTGTTTGCCCAGGATGAGGCTCTGGCAGCGCGCATCGTACGCGGCTGGCTGAAGCAGCACGGTGCGCCGACACCACCCACCCGACGCCTTGCCGAGTTCTTGCGTCAGTTGCGACATGCACGTGAGCCTTATGCCCAGATGGACCTGACGGAGCCTGCCAGCAAGGAGCGCTGGCAGGTGCTTCGCGAGAGGGGTTTCCTGCGGATTGCGCGATAATCGGGGGTTTTGGCGGGTCAGGAACTGATCGCGCCAGACGATCACAATCACAACACGAACAACATGGCACTCATCGTTCACAAGTACGGCGGCACATCCATGGGCTCGGTCGAGCGCATCCGCAATGTGGCCCGCCGGGTCGCCAAGTGGCAACGCGCTGGCCACCAGGTGGTGGTGGTTCCTTCGGCGATGTCGGGCGAAACCAACCGTCTGCTGGGTCTGGCGCGCGAAATCTCCGAGCGTGCCGATCCGCGCGAGCTCGATCAGATTGCTTCGACCGGCGAGCAGGTGTCCGTTGGTCTTCTGGCGATTGCCCTGCAGGCCATTGGCGTGAAAGCACGCAGCTACACCGGCTGGCAGGTGCCGGTCAAAACCGATTCCGCATTCACCAAGGCGCGCATCGAATCAATCGACGATCGTCGCGTTCGTGCCGATCTTGATAGCGGCCATGTGGTGATCATCACCGGGTTTCAGGGTATCGACCCCGATGGCCACATCACCACTCTGGGTCGTGGCGGATCGGATACGTCAGCTGTGGCGGTCGCGGCAGCTCTTGATGCGGCGGCGTCCCAGATCTACACCGATGTGGATGGTGTCTACACCACCGATCCGCGCATCGTTCCGGAGGCGCGCCGACTGCCACGTGTGACCTTCGAGGAAATGCTCGAGATGGCCAGCCTGGGCTCCAAGGTGCTGCAGATTCGCTCGGTCGAGTTTGCCGGGAAGTACAAGGTGAAGACCCGCGTGCTCTCCAGCCTGACCGACCCCGACATTCCCCTGGATGAAGAAGCTCAATCCGGCACACTGATCACGTACGAGGAAGACGAAACCATGGAACAAGCCGTTATCTCCGGCATTGCGTTCAACCGCGACGAGGCCAAGATCACCGTGGCCGGCGTGCCCGACAAGCCGGGCATTGCCTACAAGATTCTCGGGCCTGTGGCCGAGGCCAATATCGATGTGGACA
>CAYYDO010000013.1:0-23824 GCA_964470595.1 uncultured Burkholderiaceae bacterium
TGACTGGTACAACCTCAATCAGCAAAACCCAGAAGCTTAACGCGACCAGATTTCAGTAATGGCCCACCTGATCCGCCAGGAGGAGCCCTTTGTAGACAATGGTGCGGCTCGACATGCTGGGTACGTAGTACTCCTTGCTGTGCTTGAGCTGCAGGTGCTGAATCGCGCTCGAAGCCGTCTTGCGAATTACATACAACTTGCGCTCGAGGGCATCTTGGACGATGACGTCATTGCCGCGCCCGATGAAGAGCTGTCGCATCACCGGCTCTTCCTCGCGAACGCGAGGTGACATCGGCATGGAGCGGTCGGTCGGCACGTCGCGCCAGCCCAGCACGACCTGACCCTCCGCGCGCACGGCCCTCTCGAGGTCCTGCTCGCAGGCGAGACGTGATGCGCTCTCCTGGGGAAGGAAGACGTTGCCCACGCCATATTCGCCTGGCGGGGGAAGCGTCACCCCCTGCGCCGCCATGTCCTCTCTGAACAGGGCATCCGGGATCTGAGTGAGGATGCCCGCGCCATCGCCCATCAACGGGTCTGCGCCGACAGCACCCCGGTGGTCAAGATTGCGCAGGATGTTCAATCCCTGGACAACGATATCGTGAGATTTGTGACCCTTGATGTGGGCAACGAAACCCACCCCGCAGGCGTCGTGTTCGTTGGCGGGATCGTAAAGACCTTGAGCAGAGATCATGGTGCGAGGCAATAAGTGATCGGGGGGATCACTATAGACCCGCAGAATGCCGCAGAGCAATGCCTATTTGCCTCGCGACCCTTATAAAATTTGATTATTAAATAGGGTCAGGTCAAATTTAATACGATTTTCCGACTATCTCCCAAAAAATTGGTGACATATCATTCTGTCGGATAGACCCGGGCGGGTCTCCCCCTGGGGCGTCGGATCCACCGCTCACGCTCGGCTGGCGTCAATGCGGCCATCGTCTCGTCTGTCGCCCACGGACGTCCGCTGGCCAGGCCCCGCCGGATCGATTCCCAGCTGGCATCGGTAATGCTCTGCTCAATGAGGGCGGGATAGGCAGCCTCGCGGTCGAACGGAGTGTTGCCAAGCGCCCAGTAGGACGGAAGCGCGGCAAGCCTCGGGTCGGTGACAGTACCGAGGTGGTTGTGGATGCTCGACCACTTCCAGTCGACCGGACGAGATACGAAAGACTCGCGAACGGGCAGCCACTCGATGGCCCGCTGAACCATGAGTCCGAATGCCGGTTCATCAATCCAGTAGGCTCGGTACCTGCCCTCCCAGAGTGTTCCGTTTCGGGACCAGCGGGAATTGAAACGACGCACATAACTTCTGCCCACCTGTTGCACCACATCGGCCATGGCATCGGCGCGCTGGGGCGTGACCAGCCAGTGAGCCTCGCTCTTCAGCAGGCAATAGGCGTGGACCCTGAGGCCGAAACCCACTGCAGCCTGCAGGAAAGATTCGAGATAGGAGCGACGATCCTGATCGTCGCGAAAGATCTCCGTGCGGTCATGACCACGCTGAACCAGATGATAGGTCCGACCGGGACGAGCATCGCGAGCCTGTCTTGCCATCGAATCCTCGAAGACGCAGGGGATACTGCATCATGCTCTCGAGTCTGCTTCGGATGCAATGGTTTTTCGAATGGCGTCTATGACCAGCGCGTCAGCAACATGCTGCAATTCAGCATGACCCATGTTGCGCAACACCACATAACGGATCCGTCCCGACGCCGTCTTCTTGTCGTGCGCCATCAGTCGCAGAAATTCCTCGGCCGGCCACGCTGGGGGGCTGGTGGGAAGGCCTGCGCGCCTGACCAGCTCACGGATCCGGCTGCACTGCGCCGCATCCAGGCCACCAAGGGACATCGAGAGCTCCGAGGCGAGGACCATGCCACTGCCGACCGCCTCGCCGTGAAGCCAACGGCCGTAACCCATTCCAGCCTCGATCGCATGGCCGAAGGTATGACCGAAATTCAGGATGGCCCTGCGACCGGATTCGCGCTCATCACTTGCCACCACCTCGGCCTTGAGCTCGCATGAACGGAAGATCGCGTGGGACAGAGCCTGTGGATCGCGCGCCCGAAGCATCTCGATCGACGACTCGAGCCAATGGAAAAACGCGGCGTCGAGAATGCATCCATACTTGATCACCTCTGCCAGACCCGCACTAAGCTCGCGATCGGGAAGGGTCCGCAGCATTTCAAGATCGATCATCACCGCCGCTGGCTGATGAAACGCGCCAATCATGTTCTTGCCGAGAGGGTGATTGATCGCTGTCTTGCCTCCGACCGAGGAATCGACCTGCGCCAGAAGCGTGGTCGGTATCTGGACGAATCGCATTCCACGCTGGTAGCAGGCAGCGGCAAAGCCAACCATGTCTCCAATCACGCCACCACCGAGGGCCACGAGCGTCTCGCCACGCTCGATGTGCTGCTGCATCAATGCATCAAAAATCAGGTTCAGATGCTGCCAGTCCTTGAACTCCTCGCCATCGGGCAAGACGACCACCTCGACCTGATGTCCGCATGCGCGTATTGCGGCGCAGACGCGATCGGCGTGAAGCGGGCCCACCGTTTGATTGGTCACCAGCGCCACCCTGCCCGGGTTGAGTGCCATCCGCCAGAGATCGGGATTTTCACAAATGCCTGAACCAATCCAGATGGGATAGGTCCGATCTTCGAGATTCACCTGCAGCGTTCTCATCCCGCTCATCATGTCGACAACACCTCCGCTTGCTCCAGGCCCTGCTCGATTGCACGCATCACGACCGAAACAGATGCTTTGGTCGTCGGGACGATCAGATCGGCCACCTCCCGATACAGCGGATCGCGTCGCGCGTGCAATGCCGTCAGGGTGGCTTTCGGATCACCGGACTGTCGCAGCAGGGGGCGGCTCGTGTCATTCCGAAGACGCATCCAGAGTTGCTCCGGATCAGCGTCAAGATAGATGACAAATCCCCGACGCAAGGCTTCGCGGTTCTCCGGCAGAAGAATGGCGCCACCCCCGGTTGTCACCACATGCCCTGTCATGGCCATGGCATCGGCGATCACCCGGGCTTCCCGACGTCGAAACCCATCCTCGCCCTCGAGATCGAAAATCGTGGATATGGGGGCGCCGCAACGGCGTTCGATCTCATGATCCGTATCCAGAAACGGCATGTCGTGGCGCTTGGCCAGACGCCTGCCCACGGTCGTTTTTCCGGCCCCCATCAGGCCAACAAAAACAATGTTTCGCATGGGTGGCAGTCTATCAGGCGATAAACTCACAGCCATGCGATTCATCCTTCGACTGCTCGGTTTCCTTGGTTTCGGAATGCTGGCCCTGGTGGGCGTCGGCCTGCTCGTGATCGCCCTGGCAACGCCGCGTCTGCCACCCATCACGGCAGTCGCCGACTATCAACCCAAGATGCCGCTGCGCATTCTCACTTCCGATGGCGTACTGATTGGCGAGTTTGGCGAGGAACGCCGGAGTCTCGTGAGACTCCCGGATGTGCCCAAACATCTGGTGCAGGCCATTCTGGCAGCGGAAGACGACGGATTCTTCCAGCATCCGGGCATCGATTTCCTGGGAATCGGGCGCGCCATGCTGGCCAACGTCTTTGCGGGCGGCAAATCCCAGGGGGCCAGCACCATCACGATGCAGGTTGCGCGGAATTTCTTCCTGTCAAGCGAGAAGACCTTCACGCGAAAAATCTACGAGGTGCTCCTGGCATCGGAAATCGAGCGCAAGCTCTCGAAGAATCAGATTCTCGAGCTCTATCTGAACCAGATCTATCTGGGCAAACGCGCCTACGGGTTTGCCGCGGCAGCCCAGACATATTTCGGCAAGGACATCTCGCAGATCAATCTGGCCGAGGCCGCCATGCTTGCAGGACTGCCCAAAGCGCCATCGGCGACCAACCCGGCCGCCAATTTCCGGCGGGCGACACTTCGCCAGCATTATGTTCTGGGGCGCATGCAGAAACTCGGGTTGATCAGCGAACGACAGGCCGAGGCCGCAAAGCGTGAGCGCATCACCGTGGTGGGCAGGGTCGATGACTTTCCCCTGCGGGCACCGTATGTCGCAGAAATGGCACGCCAACTGGTGTTCGAGCAGTTCCGCGAGGAAGCCTACACCCGGGGGCTCACCGTCTACACCACCATCACATCCGAAGAGCAGCGTGCCGCTCAGAAGGCTGTCCGCGCGGGTCTGATCGAGTTTGATCGACGGCAGGGCTGGCGGGGACCGGAAGCATTCATCACCCTACCGGGTTCGCGTGAGGCACTCGAGGACGCGATCGAGGATGTGCTCAATGACCGGCCCGACAGCGAGGAACTGCTCACTGCCGTTGTCACCGAGGTGACCGACGACAAGGTGGTGGTGCGACGCAGTCGGGGGCAGCAGATCGTGATCTCGGGCGATGGCCTCAAGTTTGCACAGCAGGGCCTCTCGACGGTCGCGGCGCCAGCGCGACGCCTGCGCAAGGGAGCGGTGGTGCGAATCATCAGGATTACAGATGGGCAGTACGAAATCTCGCAGATGCCGGAAGTGGAATCCGGTTTCGTTGCGCTTCAACCCCAGAGCGGAGCCATCAGGGCGCTGGTCGGCGGATTTGATTTCAACCGCAACAAGTTCAACCGGGTCACCCAGGCATGGCGACAGCCCGGGTCGGCCTTCAAGCCCTTCATTTACGCGGCAGCCCTGCCCAAGGGTTTTTCTCCGGCCACCATCATCAATGACAGCCCGGTCCAGTTCGATCCGGGCCAGACCGGCGGCCAGGCCTGGGAGCCCAAAAATTACGATGGCAAGTTCGACGGTCCGATGACACTTCGTACCGGCCTGGCCAAATCGAAGAACATGATCTCCATCCGCGTGCTGCACTCCATCGGGCCGCGCTATGCACAGGACTTCATCACCCGGTTCGGATTCGAGCCGGAGCGCAACCCCCCCTTCCTCACGATGGCGCTCGGGGCCGGTTCCACCACTCTGATGCAAATGGCCTCGGGTTATGCCGTATTCGCCAATGGTGGATTCCGGATCAACCCCTATCTGATCGACAGGATCGTCGATCTCAAGGGTCAGGTGATTGCCAAGGCACAGGTCGCCAGGGCGGGGAGCGAAGCTCAGCGTGTGCTCGACCCCCGCCATGTATTCATCATGGACAGCCTGATGCAGGAGGTGGTGCGATCCGGGACAGCAACGCGTGCTCTGGCACTTGGGCGCAGTGATCTCGCCGGCAAGACAGGCACCACGAACGACTCGCATGATGCGTGGTTCGCCGGATACAACAGCAGCATTTCAGCGGTGGCCTGGGTCGGTTATGACCAGCCTCGAAAACTGGGCGACAGGGAAACAGGTGGCGGGCTGGCGCTGCCGATCTGGATCGACTACATGAAAACAGCCGTCGGCAAGACCCCGGTGAGCCCGCGCAACATACCAACGGGAGTGGTCAATATCAACGGCGAGTTCTTCACCCAGGAAAATCGGCCCGGAGTGGGAATCGCGAGCGTCGGCCTGCGTCAGACGACCGGCATGCTGGAAGGTGGCGGACCCCGGCTTCCCTGAGCCGACCGCACAAACCCCGATCAGGACAGTGGCCGGTTGACCTCGATACCGGCCTGATCACTCAGAACCGACCAGAAATCGGCCGCACTCCGGGTATCCCGCCACATGTCGCCCGTCCAGCTGAAATGCCAGGCGCCGCGGGGAGAGGCAAGCCAGACCTGTCGCATGGGTGTCTGCGCATTCACCACGATCTTGCGACCCGAAGCGAACTCGAGTTCCATCACGGGGCCGGCTGGATTGACCTCGATATCCACATCCAGTTGCTGCACCCACTGATCGACCCGGGTTTCGATGTCACGCCACACCGACGCAACCCGATCGAGAAATTCGCTTTCGGTCATACTTTCGCTCCATGACACATCATGACTCCTCCGCGCTGGCCTCGCAGCCCGCTCACCGTCTCCGCAGCCCTCGCCGATTGCCATCCGGACTCGGGAGGCTGGCAATTCTTCCGACCCTTGTTTGCGTCGCCACGATTCTAGTGGGCTGCGGTCAGAAGGGCCCATTGACCCTGCCTACACCGCAGTTTCCTGCGCCGCCCGCACCGGGTGGCGATGCGGTCGACAGCACAAAGGCAAGGCCCGGACAATCGCCGGGAGCACCCCGACCATGATGTCGCACCCCCCGAAACCGGCGGCCCTGATCGACACACCGTTTTCCTATGACGCATCGGGCCTGAGTTGCTCGGGCCGTTCGCTGGCTGAACTCGCCAAACGGCACGGCACACCACTCTTTGTCTACTCCGAGACAGCGATCGCTGATGCCTATCGTCGATTCTCCGATGCGGCTGCAGGCGAAAACAGTCTGATCTGCTATGCGCTCAAGGCCAATCCCAACATTGCTGTCATACGCCTGCTTGCGCGACTCGGTGCAGGTTTCGACATTGTGTCCCTTGGAGAGCTGCAGCGGGTGCTGGCGGCAGGAGGCCGCGCAGATCGTGTGGTGTTCTCGGGAGTTGGCAAGCGGGCTGAAGAGATACGGGCTGCGCTCGAGGCCGGGATCAAGTGTATCAACGTGGAATCCGAAGCCGAATTGCACCTGATTTCTCAACTTGCAGCCGATATGGGTGCCGTGGCGCCCATATCACTGCGGGTGAATCCGGATATCGATGCCCAGACGCATCCCTACATCTCGACGGGATTGCGAAACAACAAGTTTGGTATTCCGATGCAGGATGCCCTGCGTCTGTATCGGGACGCATCCCGTCTTCCCGGCCTCGCAGTGCATGGCCTGGACTGTCATATCGGTAGCCAGATCACAAGCCTTCAACCCTTTCTCGACTCGCTGGACCGTGTCCTTGAGCTTGCGGCCACCCTGCACCGCGAGGGTATCGCCATCCATCATCTCGATCTTGGTGGCGGACTCGGCATTCGCTATGCAGATGAAGATCCGCCCACCCCCGGCGACATGTTGCGGGCATTGTTTCGTCGCATACGCCAGTGGTCGCAGTCTCAGGGGATTGCGATGCCCGAAGTCCTGTTCGAATTCGGGCGTGCCATCGTCGGCAATGCAGGGGTTCTGCTGACACGCGTGGAGCTGCTCAAGCCTGGGCTGGACCACCACTTTGCGGTGATCGATGCTGCGATGAATGACCTGATGCGACCGGCGCTCTACGATGCGTGGCATGAGGTAGTCCGGGTGCTGCCCCCAGGTGCGTCGTCTCTCCGAAAGCGTTGGGATCTCGTCGGACCCGTATGCGAGAGTGGTGACTGGATTGCGCGCGGTCGTGAGATCGACCTGGCGGCCGGCGATGTTCTGGCAATACTGTCGGCCGGGGCCTACGGGATGAGCATGAGCTCGAACTACAACAGCAGACCACGAGCCGCCGAGGTGCTGATCGATCCGGAGGGTGGGGATCACGTCATCAGGCGCCGCGAGACTTTCCAGGATCAGATCCTCGCCGAGCGCGTACCCCTACACCTCCTCGATCCCTCGTGATCGCCCGGGCTGCCACCGCAGCCAGCGCGAGCGCAGCAGCATCAGGGCAACGAAGACGCTGCTCGCAATGGCTGGATCTGTGAAGTTGTTCTTGCCCGCACGGTGAAGAACAAAGTGAATGCAGGCCGCAACAGCGGCCAGATAAACCAGGCGATGAAGTTTCTTCCATCGGGTACCCAGAGTCCTCATGGCCCACTGATGACTGGTTGCAGCCAGCAAGACGAGAATCGCGAAAGCCGCCAGGCCCAGGGTGACAAAGGGACGCTTCAGTCCATCCAGCAGTACATTGGTCCATACAAAATCGTGTTCGAAGGCCCAGAAGCACAACAGATGCACGAAGGCCCACGCGAATGTCCAGAGTCCGAGCATCCGACGCACACGGATCAGTTCGCTCCACTGGAGAAGGCTTCGCATCGGTGTGACACCGAGAGTCACCAGCAGAAGAACCAGACACCAGGTGCCGGTCTCACGCAGCAGCGTTTCCTGAGGATTGGGCCCAAGGCCGAAGACGAATGTGCGCCAGACGAGATCCGCCATCGGGGCCGCGCAGAGCACCCAGAGCAGAATCCGGAACAGGGCCATGCCCGGATCAGTAGAACTTCTTGAGGTCCATGCCGGCGTACATCGACGCCACGAGTTCGCCGTAACCGTTGAACATGTCGGTCTTGCGGCGCGGCGCGAAAAGCCCTCCGGAAGCACCCAGCACCCTCTCTGTGGCCTGCGACCACCTGGGATGCGCAACATCCGGGTTCACATTCGAGTAGAACCCGTACTCCTGAGGTGCCGACAGACTCCAGCTCGTCGTGGGCTGGCTCTCGACCAGGCGGATACGCACAATCGACTTGATGCTCTTGAATCCATACTTCCAGGGAACCACGAGTCGCAACGGCGCACCGTTTTGCGCAGGCAGGGAGACACCATACATGCCGAAGGCCAGAAGCGTGAGCGGATGCTGCGCCTCATCGAGGCGCAGGCCTTCGTGATAAGGCCAGCGCAACACGCGTGACGAAAGGCCGGGCATCTGTTTGGGATCGGCAAGCGTCGTGAACTCGACGAACCGGGCTGATCCAAGAGGCTGAACCTGGCGCAGCAGATCGGCAAGCGGATATCCCACCCATGGGATCACCATGGACCACCCCTCGACGCATCGCAGACGGGTCACCCTCTCCTCCATGGGTGACAGCCGGCGAAGATCGTCGATATCGAAAGTTCTGGGTCGGGCAACCAGACCCTCGACGGTGACTGTCCATGGAGAAGTCTTCAGCCGTCCGGGAGCCCGAGCCGCAGGATCCTCTTTTTCAAGACCGAACTCGTAAAAATTGTTGTAGCCCGCCGCGGTCTCGAAGGGGGCTGGCTTGTCGAGAATGGAATAGCGGCTGGCTTTGCCAGGCATCGGGGCAAGACCCGCCTGGGAGACAGAGGCCTGAACGGCAGACGACGCGGCCATGAGACCTGCCGCACCTGCAAGTCGGGCTGCCGGATGCGCTGCGATCCCCAGTCCGGCGCCAAGCAGTCTTCTGCGCGAGACGATGCGTTCCTGCGGCGTGATGCCAGCCGCGAGATGGTCGCCCCTGATGAGGCGCCGGAGATCAGAGCGTGCCATAGGAGTGCAGACCCGAGAGGAACATGTTCACCCCCAGGAAAGCGAAACCGGTGATCAGCAGACCAATCAGCGCCCAGTAGGCAGCGACCTGGCCACGCAGGCCTTTCATCATTCGCAAATGCAACCATGCTGCGTAATTCAGCCAGACGATGAGCGCCCAGGTTTCCTTGGGATCCCACTGCCAGTAGGTGCCCCAGGCCTCTGCTGCCCAGAGAGCGCCGAGGATGGTGGCCACGGTGAAGAAGGCAAAGCCCACCGCAATCGCCCGATACATGACATCGTCGAGAACGTCGAGTGAAGGCAGTGCATCGGCGATACGCCTGCGGAACGCGATGATTGCTCCGATAAAGCCTGCCGCGATGCCGAAATAGAGCGCCCAGTAATCAGGAAGCCCTGAGCGACGAAACACCAGAGGCTCGGCGCACAAGAGCAGTCCAAGGATGAACAGCGGAGCCAGCTTCCAGGTGGAGCGGGTGTGGGCATTCTCCTTGATCAGATATGCGAATCCGACCATGGCCGCAAGGGAGAACGTGCCGTAACCGACAAAGTTGGCGGGGACATGGATCTTCATCCACCATGACTGGAGCGCGGGCACCAGAGGCTGGATTTCGTGAGCCGAGCGCGCTGCGATGTACCAGATGAGGAAACCGACGGCCGCTGTCACGATGATCATGACGAAACCGCCGAGGCTGCGGGTGCGATACCGTCCCTCGTAGTAGAGGTAGAACATGGCCGTCATGACCGCGAACAGAATGAACACCTCGTAAAGATTGCTCACCGGTATGTGACCGACATCGGGGCTGATCAGGTATGACTCATACCAGCGCACCAGAAGGCCGATGAAACCCATGGCACAGCCGCCCCATGTCAGCAGACTGCCCATCCACAAGGCAGTGGGCCCGCGAGCGAAGAGTCCCGTCCAGTATGCGACCGTCGACAGCGCAAAAAGCGCACACATCCAGAGGATGGCCGACTGGGACGAGAGGAAATACTTCAGCAGAAGATTGGTCTCGGCCTGCGATGGGTCGGCACCGTAGACCAGGACCGCGAGAAGCGCGGCCGCGGCAGTGCCGATGAAGTAAGGGCGCAAGGCCGGCCAGAGATATCCCAGGAACACAATCGACGGCACACAAGCCCAGAGGATGACCAGTTCATAGATGTCCATGAAGGACGAGTAACGGTGCGTGGCATAAGCGGCACCGACGGCCGAGAGGAGTCCGAAGGCCAGATCCCGAAGGCTCCACCTGCGGGGAACAGTGGACGGATCGGCACTCAGCGTTGTCGTTAAGGTGTTCATGTCGGTGTCTCCCTGTCTTGGTTGGACCCCGGTTGGGCGCCGGGTGGCCGGGACCCTGCCAGCCGTTCTGTGACCTGGGAGATGGCGGAAAATTCCTTTTGAAAATCCATCGTCACTCTGGGCGTGGAGGCAGCAAGACGCAAGGTTGCCGCCTGATCGCCGCCCGTCCGCCAGACCCAGATGCGGCGGTCCTGGATGTAGAGCATTGCGAAGATTCCGAGAGTAAGCAAGAGACACCCCACGTAGACGGTGGTCTTGCCGGGTGACCGGGTGACCTGGAACACGCTCGCCTTGACCTCCTCGAACTCCTTGAGCGAGACGAGGATCGGCGCATCGAAGATCTGAACATCGCTGGTCGCAGTCAGCGCCAGTTGGGCAAATCGGGTGTTGGCCTCGTCACGGACCATGGCTGGCAACCCATCACGCTGCCGTGCCTGCTGCCACAATTCCCAGAACGAACCTGCAAGCAGACGCAGCACGACCTCGGCTGCCCGCTCCCGCTCGGCCTCGGGCACCGTCGACTCGAGCATGCGACCAAGATTGTCGATACCGCCATCGGCAATCGCAGACAGGGCCTTCTGGGCGCTTTCGGCAAGAGCGGGCGCAACCTGGGCTGGAGCGGACTGCGCCGCGAAGCGCCGGGCAGCGGCCTGGATCATGGAAGGCTCCGACAGCGCCGAGCGAATGCGAAGAAACTCGCCCAGGGAATCGTCCTTGTCGGCTGGAACACGCAGATATCTGAACTGCTCATCCGGGCTGTTGCGTACACCCGCGAGAAACACCCGGTCGCCATCGAGTTCGACCGGGAGCATGTACGTGTGAAACTCGCGCGCCTGACCGCTGGCATCACGCAGCTTGTAGTTGATCGACGGCCCGACATTGCGCATGGTCTTGGCCTTGCCCGCATTGACCGCAGGCGACAGCACTGTGGCCACGTGCTGCTGGAAAGGATTCACGCCCTCGGGCTGATCCTGCGGCCCGGCCATGTTTTCCACATTGATCGCCTTGAAACCGGTGACCTCGAGCGTCAGGTTCTGAGCGGAGTTGCGCAGGCCGATGCTCTGACCGACGGCAATATCGATCGGTAACGGCTGACGTGACGCGCCGGCAAGCGGATAGGCGGCAAGAGTAAGTCGTGAGCCACCATCGTCGAAACTCGACTGATAGATGGCGATGCCACGGTGAATGAGGGGCTTGTTGACTTCGATGGTGGCCTTGCGCTGCTCACCGGTGATCTTGTCCTTGAGCACCACATCACTGGCGAAAAGACGTGGCATGCCGGTCGGGTAGTACTCGATCCGGAATTGCTGAAGATGGAGTTCGAATGGCAGATCGAGCAGAAGCGCACCGTCTCCCTGCGGGACCACGGCGATATCCACAGTTGCACCTTCGGGAACGAGCGCATTGGCACGATACGTTGGAGTGGCCATGGGCATGCGTGCACTCGCGGGTACCTCGGTCCCCTGAAACGACGCCATTTTCAGGGGCTCCTTGTCCCACCACCATGCCGCAGTCTTCAGCGGAAGTTCGCTGTCCAGCAGGCCACCAAGCGAGATCACGACAATCGCGAGGTGGGCCGCGATGTATCCGAAGCGGTTGCTCGCACCCTTTCTTGCGACCAGGACCGGCAACTGGCCCGCATCGCCCGAGGCACGACGAATCTTGTAACCGCGTTGCGCAAGTTCCGCTGCAATCTGCTCGACCGCGTTTCCAGCCTGATCGGCAGGCAGTTCCACCGCCACCCTGTGACGAAAGGCTGGAAATGTAGAATCACGCACCTTCTCTCGCCAGGAACGCGCATCGCGGATCATCCTGGGGGTGTTGCGAATCAGGCACAGGCTGGTGGAAACCAGCATCAGCGCCATGATCACCAGAAACCACGGGGCGTTGTAGACGCGGAATATGTCCAGGGCCGTAAACACCTCGGCCCAGAAGGCCCCGAACTGATTGACGTAGTTGATCGGTGGCGAATTCTGCGCAACGATCGTGCCGATCGCGCTGGCGATGCAGACGACCACCAGCGCCGAGATCGCAAAACGCATCGAACTCAGAAGTTCGACTGCATCCGCGAGGATGCGGTGTCGCGACCGGATCTCGATACCGCCGGTCGACTGGGGGCCGTCCTGGGTGTGGGCGGAGTCCGCTGTGTCAGACATGTCTGGAGGCGGCATTCTCTACCCCGTCCGTGGGGACCTGCGTGCCGGACTGACGGGCCCGCACAGTCATGTCATCGGAGCGAAGCGATGTATTCGGATACGGCAGCGATATCGCTATCTGACATCTTCGAGGCGATCGTCATCATCTGGGCATTGTTCCTGCGCTGACCGCCCCGGAACGCATTGAGCGTGGATTCGGTGTATTCCGGGTGCTGGCCGGCAAGCCGCGGGTACTGGGCTGGTATGCCGGCACCGCCGGGTCCATGGCAGCCCGCACAGGAGGGAACGCCCTTCTCGAGAAGACCTGCCTTGTAGATACGTTCACCCTGAGCCACGAGCTCCTTGCGTTTGGCACCCGCCGAATTGGGCTTTTGTGCCGCATAAAACGCACCAAGGTTGGCGATGTCGTCATCGCTCAGCATGGACGCAAATCCAAGCATGATCGCGTTGTTCCGCTCCGGCTCCTTGGCGCCCGGCTTGATCTTGAAGTTGTGCAACTGTTTTTCGATATAGGCGGCATGCTGCCCGGCAAGAATCGGATTCTGCGCAATTGCGCTGTTGCCGTCGGGCATGTGGCACGCCGCACACACGGCGCCTGCGGTGGCTTTCCCCTTGGCGAGATCCACGGTGCGCTTGGGCGCAGGATCGGCCGCCTGTACCGTGGCCACCCCGATGGCCAGAACGAGGGTGCATCCTGCAATTACACCGCGTGCGATGCGATGACCCCGCAGGTGATTGAATGAAAGCGTGTCAAACTGGCGGTGCATAAAGACTCCCTGATTTTCGGCTCATCTGTCGGTGTGTCGTAACGTTGACTATTTTAGTCGACTCCCGGTTCCCCATGTCCCTCCCAGATCATCACCCACCCCTGCCGCTCAAGGACTGGATTCACCAGATTGCCTTCATCACCAGCGCAGCCCGCTGTTCCGATCTTGAAATCAGCAATGTCGCGGAGATTGCAATCGCAGGTCGCTCGAACGCTGGCAAGTCGTCGGCGCTGAACTGCATCTGTGGGCGCAGAAGACTCGCTTTTTCAAGCAAGACGCCGGGCCGTACGCAATTGATCAATCTGTTCGGTCTGCGCTTCCAGGACGCCGAGATCGGACGCCTCGTGGATCTTCCGGGATATGGCTATGCCGCCGTCGATCGGACCACCAAGTCACGCTGGCAGATGGAGTTGTCGCGATTCCTCGAGATTCGGGACAGCCTCGTTGGGCTCATGCTCGTCATGGACGTACGGCATCCGTTCGGGCCTCTCGATGTCCAGATGCTGCAGTGGTTTGGACGACGCGGCAGACCCATTCACATCCTGCTGACCAAAGCCGACAAACTCGGACGCCAGGACCAGGCGCGCACGCTGGCGGCCGCACGCAAAACCATCGGAGAAAACGCGAGTCAGTGGGGCGGACAGTTGAGCATCAGCCTCTTTTCCGCAACGACACGCCAGGGCCGGGATGAGGCTCTGGATAAAATCGCGCAATGGTGGGGTATCGCAGAAAAAAAACACCCGACGAGTGACTCGTCGGGTGAGAACGCCTAAATTCGATAGGCACCCGCTCAGGGAGGAGAAGCGGGAGACGAGGAATCGTCTGGTGTTCATATTATGTCCAAGACAGATATGACGCAAGCCCCTCAACAGAAAAACCATTCAGGGAGTAGTGGAATGAACCCTTTGAATCCAAGTTTCCCGGCGGTGAGAATGCGCCGCAATCGACGTGATGGCTGGTCCAGATCTCTTGTAAGTGAGCACACATTATCAACAAGTGACCTGATTTATCCAGTATTCGTCACGGAGGGAAGCCATATCGAAGTGCCCGTGGCGTCCATGCCCGGTGTCCATCGCTACTCGCTCGACAGGCTACTGGTGGTGGCCGAGGATGCGGCCAGACTGGGCATCCCGGTGCTGGCCATCTTTCCTGTGATTGACCCGGACAAGAAAACCGCAGACGGTCGCGAAGCGACCAATCCCGCAGGGCTCGTCCCCCGGGTGGTGCAGGCGCTGAAAGCTCGCGTTCCGGACATCGGCCTGATGACCGATGTCGCACTGGATCCCTACACCAGCCATGGTCAGGACGGACTGATCGATGATCAGGGGCGCATCCTCAACGATGAGACGGTCCGTGTTCTGGTCGATCAGGCCCGCATGCAGGCCGAGGCAGGGGTGGATATCGTCGCGCCATCCGACATGCAGGATGGGCGGATCGGAGCAATTCGCCAGAACCTCGAAGCATCGGGGCTGATTCACACACGAATCATGTCCTACGCAGCCAAGTATGCGTCGGCATTCTATGGGCCCTTCCGGGACGCCGTCGGCAGTGCGGCCAATCTGGGCAAATCGGACAAGAAAACATACCAGATGGATCCGGCCAACACCGATGAAGCCATCCGGGAAGTCGCCCTCGACATTCAGGAGGGCGCCGACATGGTCATGGTCAAGCCCGGCATGCCTTACCTGGATATTGTCTGGCGCGTCAAGGAGGCTTTTCGGGTTCCAACCTTTGCCTATCAGGTAAGCGGAGAATACGCCATGCTCAAGGCGGCAGCCGCCAATGGCTGGCTGGATGAACGACGCTCGGTCATGGAAGCAATGATGGCGTTCAAGAGAGCCGGCGCGGATGGCGTGTTGACCTACTTCGCCAGGGATATCGCCCGCTGGCTGCGCGAGACCGGCTACTGATCGACACCGCCACCAAGGGCGCGGTAGAGACGGATCTTTGACGAGAGCCAGGATCGCTGGGTCTGGATGACGCCCTGTCGGGCCGAGAGATATTCGCGCTGTGCATCGAGTACATCCAGAAAACTGGTCAGGCCGTGCGTGTATCGGGCCTCCGCGACCACGAGCCGCTGTTTCTGGGACGTTTCAAGTTCCCGTTGCGTACGCAACTGCGCATCGAGTTGTTCGACTGAGACCAGTGCATCAGCGGTCTCGCGAAACGCCTGGGCAATGGTTCGCTCGTAGTCTGCCACAGCGATGTTGCGGCGGACATTTGCAAGATCCAGATTGGCCATGTTGCGCCCCCCGGAAAAGATCGGCAGCGAGAGCACTGGAGAAAAAGTCCAGGCCCGGCTGCCCGTTTCAAAGAGCCCATCGAGTTCCCGACTGGCCGTACCCGCTCCCGCTGTAAGGCCTATTCTGGGAAAAAATGCTGCGCGTGCCGCCCCGATGTTTGCGTTGGCTGCGCGCAGGCGCTCCTCGGCGGCAAGAATGTCGGGACGCCCTGCCAGGACCTCGGCAGGAAGTCCGGCAGGAAGCGGGACGAATCCGATGTCGGCAAAGCCGGGAGACGCGCCGCGGTTGCGGGGATCCCGGCCCGAGAGCAGTTGCAGGGCATTGGCCGCAAGCCCCCGCTGGCGTCGCAGACTGATGACGTCCGAACGGGCCGACTCGACCGAGGATCGTGCCGAGAGAAGATCGAGATCACTGGCCAGACCGGCCTCACGCCGAAGGCTGATCACCCGCAGGGTCTCCATGCGTGCGCTCAGGGTGGCATCCGCGACATTGACGCGCTCGCCAGCCTCCTGCCAGGCGAGATAGGCATCTGCCGTATCTGCGATCAGGGAGATACGAAACGCCCGGCGCGCTTGCTCGGTGGCGAGATACGACGCCCGAGCCGACTCGCCAAGACTGGCGACACGCCCCCAGAAATCCAGTTCGAATGACAAAAGACTCACCCCTGTATCGAACCGTCGCGTAATCGTCTGACGTCCTGAAGCCGCGATATCCGCCGGAACGCGTGCTGCAGACTGCGAGACATTCAGTGCAGCATTCGGCAGGCGATCCGCATTCACGACACCATAGATGGCCCTGGCTTCCTCGACTCGTGCCACAGCGATGCGAAGATCACGGTTGTAATCAAGCGCGGCTTCGATGATCTGCACCATGTCCGCATCAAGGAAGAACCGCCTCCATTGAGGCAAAGAGGGCGCCGCCGCGGCCAGTACATCCGGGGGCGATGCCTGCGGCATGCGCCCGTCCTGGTTGACTGCCGCCTGATCGGCCGGCTGCGGCCAACGATCGGCAATGGGTGCCGCTGGTTTCTCGTGAATCGGCGCCATCGAACAGCCGCCAACCAACAGGGTCAAGCCAGCGAAAAATGCTGCGGGAACCAGCCGGAGATCAAATCGCAGTCGGACCCGGTACTGACAGCGCGCAATCATGTGGAGGTCTCCGATTCAGCGCGATGACGGGCATGACCGGGGAAGATTCTCCTGACCACCACGAAGAACACCGGCACCAGGATGATCGCAAGAAATGTTGCAGCAAGCATTCCCCCAATCACGCCTGTCCCGATCGCATGTCGGCTGTTTGCACCCGCACCCGTCGAGATGGCCAATGGCAGGACACCCAGGATAAAGGCAAATGACGTCATGAGAATGGGACGGAAACGCAACCGGCAGGCCTCGAGGGTTGCCTCGACAAGACCCATGCCACGCTCCTGCAACTCACGGGCATACTCGATGATCAGAATCGCATTCTTGCTGGACAATCCAATGATGGCGATCAAACCAACCTTGAAATAGACATCATTGGGAAGCTCGCGAAGCGTGACGGCGAGCGTGGCTCCGAACACCCCGAGCGGGACCACCAGAATGACCGCGAACGGTATGGACCAGCTCTCATAAAGCGCGGCAAGGGCAAGGAACACCACGAGCAGCGACAACGCAAACAGGAACGGGGCCTGACTGCCCGAGAGCTTCTCCTCGAAAGATGTGCCCGACCACTCGAACCCGAAACCCTGGGGCAACTGGCGTGCAATGTCCTCCATGGCCATCATCGCGTCGCCTGAACTGCGACCCGGCGCCGGCCCGCCCGCAATCTTCATGGAGGGCAGTCCGTTGTAGCGGTCGAGCTTCGGGGCGCCAACAATCCATCTGGGCACGATGATCTCGGACAGGGGAACCATGCTCCCCGAACGGTTACGCACCGAGAGCGTCATCAGATTTTCAGGTGTCGTCCGCAGATCCGGCTCCGCCTGCATCTGCACCCGAAGAATCCTGCCCTGACGTACAAAGTCATTGATATACGCCACACCGAAAGTGGCCTGGAGGGTTTCATTGAGGTCGGCAATCGACACCCCGAGCGTTTCCGCCTTTCGACGATCGATCTCGAGCAGCAATTGCGGAGATGCCTCCTGCCCCTCGGGTCGCACACCCATCAGATCCGCATTCTGGCTCGACATCCCGAGAGCCATGTTGCGTGCCTCGAAGAGCTTGTCACGTCCCAGACCGGCACGATCCTGGAGACGGAAATCAAACCCGCCTGTCGCGGCCAGTTCGGGAATCGGTGGCGGATTGATCGCAAAGATCATCGCCTGCTTGATCTGGAAGAATGCCATATTGGCGCGTCGTATCACCGATGGCGAGGACTGTCCGGGTTCGGGCCGTTCATCCCATTCCTTGAGCCGGACAAAGGCGAGCGCAGCATTCTGGCCGCGACCGAAGAAGGAAAATCCCACCACCCCAATGACCTTGGAAACTTCGGGCTGACTGAGGTAGTACTGCTCGACCTGATTCAGAACCTCGATGGTTCTCTCCTGGGACGCTCCCGGCGGAAGTTGAACCACGGTAATGAAATAGCCCTGGTCCTCCTCCGGCAGAAAACTGCCCGGAAGCTGCACAAACAGCCAGCCCGCCGCAGCAATGATCGCAGCATAGAGCAGCAGATAACGGCCGGTTTTCGCCAGGGCCCGGGCGACCCAGGACTGGTACCCGAGTGTCATGCGCTCGAAGATCCGGTTGAACCAGCCCAGAGGGCCTCGGGATGGCAGCAATGATGCGCCCTGATGCACGCGAAGCATGGACGCGCACAGCGCGGGGGTCAACGTCAGCGCCATCAGTGCGGAAAACAGCATGGTGAGAATCAGAGTGACCGCGAACTGCCGATAGATCACACCGACGGAGCCACCAAAAAAGATCATCGGAGCGAATACGGCGGACAACACCAGTGTCATGCCGATGATGGCGTTGAAGATCTGGTCCATCGCCTTTCGCGTGGCCTCGCGAGGAGAGAGTCCCTCGGTGGTCATGATTCTCTCGACCGCCTCCACCACCACGATTGCATCATCGACCACCACACCGATGGCCAGCACCATGGCGAAGAGGGTGAGGACATTGATGGAGTAACCGAGAGCGTAGAGCCCCGCCAGAGCACCCGTCAGGGCGACCGGCACGACGATGGTCGGGATCAGGGTTGCGCGGAAATTCCCAAGGAACAGATACATCACCAGGAACACCAGGACCACCGCTTCGGCCAGAGTTTTCAGGACCTCCTGAATCGAGATCTCCACGAAGCGGGAGGTATCGTAAGGCACGTCCCAGGCGATTCCCGCAGGGAAGTTGACTGCCAGTTCGCCCATCTTGGCGCGGACCTGACGGGCGACATCAAGCGCGTTGCCATCGGGGGCGACCCGAATGCCGATGGCCGCATTCGGCTGTCCGTTGAGTCGCGCGAAAATGTTGTAGTCCTGGGATCCAAGCTCGATCCGTGCAACATCGCGAACCCGGATGGCCGAACCATCGGGCTGGGTTCTGACCAGAATGTTTCCAAACTCTTCCGTGCTGCTCAGGCGGCTGCGGGTCACGATCACGGCGTTCAATTGCTGACCGGGAGTTGCGGGTGCCTGACCCAGCTCTCCGGTGGCCAGTTCCACGTTCTGGGCGCGAACCGCGCGGGCGACGTCAGCAGGGCTCAGCCCGAAGGCATGAAGCCGATCGGCCTTCAGCCAGAGTCGCATCGAGTACTCCGTGCCGAAGAGAACCACCTCGCCGACCCCCTTCACACGCCGCAGAGGATCGAGCACGCTGGCCGCAGCAAAACTGCCGAGATCCACCGAGGCGAGTGTCTTGTCTGGCGAAAACAGGCTGACAAACATGACGTAATTGCGGGAGGGTTTGGTGACAGGCACGCCCAGTCGCCTCACATCGTCAGGAAGTCGTGCCTCGATGCGCTTGAAACGGTTTTGCGCCTCGACAGAGGCGATATCGATATTGGTGCCCGGCCGGAATGTCAGGGTGACGGTACCAGTGCCCTGCTCGGAGGCGGACTCCATGTAGAGCAGATTCTCGATGCCATTCATCTCCTGCTCGATCAGCGCCGTCACCGTCTGCTCGACGACCTGTGCGGCCGCCCCGGGATACACGATATTGAAGGCAATCGCTGGCGGGGCCACTGCCGGGTATTGCGTGAGTGGCAGACCCCGAATGGAGAGCAAACCCGCGAGGATGATCGCCAGCGCAATGACCCAGGCAAATACCGGACGGTCGATGAAGAATTTTGCGAACATGACCTCGTACCCTTACTTCTTCGGCGGTCCTGACGGCGCCGCTAGAGGTACAGCGCGGACGGCCGAACCGGGACGGGCCCGCTGAAGACCGTTCACGATGACCTGTTCACCGCCGGCCAGACCGTCAGAGATGACAAAGTCGGGTCCGCTCATGCCCATCGTCTTGACGGGGCGGACAGTCGCCTTGCCCTCCGCGCCAACAATCGTGACGAACTGCCCCATGGGGCCAGCCTGCACCGCGCGCTGTGGGAGCCGGATCACATCCTCGGCTACCGCTGTGGGAATCCGGATTCTGACGAAAGTGCCGGGAAGCAACTCCCGACCGGGATTCTCGACAATCGCACGAAGCGAGACGCTTCCTGTTGTCGGATCAACGGCCATGTCAGAAAAAATGATCCGGCCTGGTCGTGCATGCAAGGTGCCATCCTCGAGAATCACATCCACCCGCCCTCGCTCGGCAGCACGCATCTTCCCGGCCTTGATCGCCTGCTGCAAACGCAGGGCATCCGAAGCCGACTGGGTAAAATTCACATGGATCGGATCAATCTGCTCGATCACCGCGAGCGGTGTGGCCTCGCCACGACCGACCAGGGCACCCTCGGTCACCAGTGAACGACCGATGCGCCCGCTGATGGGTGCCGGAACACTGGCATTTTCGACATCGATGGTGGCGCGCGTGAGCGTTGCCTCTGCCTGCTTCAGACGCGCCTCGGCGAGATCGAGGTCTTGCTGACTGACTGCCTTCAAGGCGAGCAGGGAACGAAAACGCTCGACATTGAGTCGGGCTGCAGCATGATCGGCCCTTGCAGCGTCCAGTGCCGCCTGAACATTCCGTGTGTCGATACGGTAGAGCGTGGCACCCTCCTGTACATCGCTGCCTTCCTCGAAGAGCCGTTTTTCAAGAATGCCCTCGACCCGCGCGCGAACCTGGGCGGTCCTGACAGCGGCGAGACGACCGGGAAGTTCCTGGGTCATGGTGACCGCCGACTTGCCTGCAACGATGACCTCCACTTCCACGGGCATGCCGCCGGGAGGCCCGCCTGCGGCCTTCGGCGGGGCAGCCGTCTTGCCGGCTGCTTCGTCCGACCCTGACTTTCCACAGCCTGCCAGAGCGAGCAGCAGCATCACGACCGCCAGGAGCCTTCGGCGCGAGGCGAACATGGGATATGGAGCGGGAATATGCGGGGGCATGGTGAGCCGGTCAGCGACTCGGAGGGATAGGTTCATGAGTTGTCCTGTCAGGAGACCTGCGCGCGAGGAGTTCGCGCATGGCCCGGGCGATGGGATGCGCCTCTGCTAGGGAAATCTCGGCCTGGAGGAAGACATAGGAATGAGCAACCAGTCTATCGCCTGGAAACGTCAAGATCAAATGACGTTCAAGAGAAATGACGCACACAAGACTTCGAGACCGGAGTTCCGGACTACGGGCAAAGAGACGCTGCAAAAACAACGTCGGGCCCCAGAGGGGCCCGACAGACAAACAGAAGCAAGGGGATGGGTGTTCAATTGACGCGAATCACCGCGTCACGAACATATGCGCTCATCACGCCTTGGCGCCGTCGGCATCCTCCGCCACCTGGGGTCGGTCCACAAGTTCCATCAGCGCCATGGGCGCATTGTCGCCTGGCCGGAAACCGAACTTGAGGATCCTGCAGTAACCACCCGGCCGGGCGGCATAACGGGGACCGATTTCGGCAAACAGCTTGGTGACCATGTCGCGGTCGCGCAGGCGATCGTAGGCAATCCGGCGATTGGCCAGACTGGGCGTCTTGCCAATCGTGATCAGAGGCTCGACGACCCGGCGCAACTCCTTGGCCTTGGGCAATGTGGTCTTGATCGCCTCATGCCGCAACAATGCGTTGGCCATGTTGCGGAACATCGCCAGCCGATGGCTGGACGTACGGTTCAGTTTGCGCAATCCGAGACGGTGACGCATGGTGATTCTCCTTGATTAGCGGTCCAGACCCGCAGGCGGCCAGTTCTCGAGTTTCATGCCGAGCGTCAGACCCCTGGATGCCAGGACTTCCTTGATTTCGTTGAGTGACTTGCGCCCCAGATTGGGGGTCTTGAGAAGTTCGTTCTCGGTGCGCTGAATCAGATCACCGATGTAATAGATGCTCTCTGCCTTGAGGCAATTCGCTGAACGCACCGTCAATTCGAGATCGTCGACCGGACGCAGAAGCATGGGATCGACACTCGCACCACGGCCAACCTCAGCGATCTGCTCACCACCCTCGAGCGCAGCAAACACCGAGAGCTGGTCGACCAGGATACGGGCCGCGCGGCGGACGGCATCTTCCGGATTGATGACGCCATTGGTCTGGACTTCGATGACCAGGCGATCGAGATCGGTACGCTGTTCCACACGGGCACTCTCGACGGTATAACTGACCCGGCGAATCGGCGAAAAGGAAGCATCGAGAACGATCCTGCCGATCGTGCGCCCGGTGTCATCCGACATCTGGCGCATGGTACCGGGCACATAGCCGCGGCCTTTCTCGACCCGGACCTGGAGCTCGAGTTTGGTGCTGTCGGATACGTGCGCCAGAACATGATCCGGATTGATCACCCGGACATCATGGGGAAGATCGAAGTCGGAGGCGCGAACCACGCCACCTCCCTGCTTGCGCAGGGAGATCAGAACATCACCGCGACCCTCGAGATCGAAGACGACGCCTTTGAGGTTGAGCAGGAGATCAACCACATCTTCCTGCACGCCCTCGATGGTGGAGTATTCATGAACGACACCTGCGATCTGCACCTCGGTGGGCGCAAAGCCTTCCATCGAAGAGAGCAGCACGCGGCGAAGGGCATTGCCCAGAGTGTGGCCGAACCCCCGCTCGAAGGGCTCCATGACGATCTTGGCCGAGTTCGTGCCGGTAGGCTCGACTTCAATGATGCGTGGCTTGAGAAATGCTGTCTGCATGGCAATCCTTGAAAAAGATTAGCGGGAGTACAACTCGACGATCAGGCTCTCGTTGATCTCCGCGGAGAGATCAGAGCGATCAGGTAGTTGCTTGAACACGCCTTCCATCTTCTTGGGGTCGACCGTCACCCAGGCGGGAAAGCCGTTCTGCTCGGCAAGCTGCACGGAGGCAATCACGCGGGCCTGATTCCTGGATTTTTCGCTAACCGAAATCACATCATTGGGCTTGATCTGGGCAGATGGGACATTGACCGTCTTGCCATTGACCATGATGGCCCGATGGCTGACCAGCTGCCGGGCTTCAGCCCGGGTGGATCCGAATCCCATGCGGAAGACGACATTGTCGAGTCGTGACTCGAGAAGCTGAAGCAGGCTCTCGCCGGTATTGCCCTTCTGCTGACTGGCATTGGCAAAGTAACGGCGGAACTGGCGCTCGAGCATGCCGTAAATGCGCTTGACCTTCTGCTTCTCGCGGAGCTGCTTGCCGTAGTCGGACAGCCGGGCGCCGGATGTGCGGCCATGCTGGCCCGGCTTGCTGTCCTGCTTGCACTTGGAATCAAGCGAGCGACGCGCGCTCTTCAATCCAAGATCGGTTCCCTCGCGGCGAGAGAGCTTACAACGTGGTCCTGTGTAACGTGCCACTTCGATTCCTTTTCGAAAAACGCCCTCTGGCGGCATCGGCCCCCAGAAAGCGAAATGTCAGGCCTGTCTGGCGATGACGGTGGTCTTGATGATCCCGTCGGCACGTGGCGGCACGACGGGGACTGGATTGCCCCGGATACGCCTTAGATACGACGGCGTTTGGGCGGCCGGCAGCCGTTGTGCGGCACCGGCGTGATATCGGAAATCTGGGTCACCTTCATGCCGAGTGCATTGAGCGCACGCACCGTGGACTCGCGTCCGGGGCCGGGGCCGGTGATTCGGACCTCGACATTCTTGACACCACACTCCAGAGCCACCCGGCCCGCCGCCTCTGCGGCCACCTGAGCGGCGAAGGGCGTGCTCTTGCGGGAACCCTTGAACCCTGCTCCGCCGCTGGAGGCCCATGACAGCGCGTTACCCTGACGGTCGGTGATGGTAATGATGGTGTTGAACGAC
>CAYYDO010000014.1:0-23224 GCA_964470595.1 uncultured Burkholderiaceae bacterium
GTGATGAGCTCCTCGTTTGCCAATCAGGTGATTGCGCAGATCGAACTCTTCAGCCACCGCGACTACTACGAGAGCGGCAAGGCCTATGTGCTGCCCAAGCACCTCGACGAAAAAGTCGCGCGACTGCAACTCAAGAAGCTGGGTGCACAACTCACCGAGCTGTCTCCCGACCAGGCACGTTACATCGGCGTGCACGTCGAGGGCCCGTACAAGCCCGACACCTACCGCTACTGATCGCGGCATGTCAGCTGCTTCACACCGGCCCGCTGCGGCGGGCCGGGATATCAGCCTGAGTCTGGAGTTCTTTCCCCCAAAGACTGCAGAGGCGGCGTCACGGCTGCTGGAATCGGCGCACAAGCTGAACGGCGCCAGACCCGAGTATGTCTCGGTCACCTATGGCGCGGGTGGATCGACACGCGAGGGGTCGCTCGACACGGTGCGCCAGATGCGCAGCGTCTTTGGCGATGTGGCGCCCCACATCTCCTGCATCGGCGCCAGCGCCGAGCAGATCGGGACGCTGCTGGATGGCTATCTGGCGATGGGCATACGCCGGCTGATCGCCCTGCGCGGCGATCTGCCGTCGGGTTTTGGCGGTGCGGGCGAATTCGCGCACGCAAGCGATCTCGTGCGATTCATCCGCAAGCGCCACGGTGCGACCTTCGAGATCGAGGTGGCCGCCTATCCGGAAATCCATCCGCAGGCGCGCAGCGCACAGGATGACCTGCGTTTTTTTGCGGACAAGGTCGCCGCTGGTGCCACCCGCGCGATCACCCAGTACTTCTTCAACTCGGATGCCTACTTCCGCTTTGTCGATGATGTGCACGCCCTTGGGGTGGATATCCCGATCATTCCGGGGATCATGCCGATCACGAACTTCTCCCAGCTGGCCCGCTTCTCCGATGCCTGCGGCGCGGAGATTCCCCGCTGGGTCCGACAGCGGCTTGCCGGGTATGGCGACGACAGCGCATCGATCCAGAAATTCGGGCATGAAGTGGTGACCGACCTTTGCGACCAGCTTCTGACAGCCGGTGCACCCGGGCTGCACTTCTACACGATGAATCGGGCCGAGCCCACGCTCGGCATCCTTCAGGAGCTCGGGCTCAGCCCCTCATGAGTGTTGAAGCTGCGCAGGCCGTCTTCGGTCACGCAGGCATCGAGGCGCAGGTCATGCGGATCGGCGAACGCGCCGGGGTGAAGTGCACTGGCAAAACACACGCCGATCAATCGCGGCCATGGTCGGGGCGTTGCGGCAATGGTGCGATCGTAAAAGCCCTTGCCGGCCCCGAGTCGCGCACCATTGATGTCTATGCCAACGCAGGGAACAAGCCAGGTGTCGCATTGAAGGGCAGTACTCTGCGCCGGTACCGACAGGCCCATTGCATCCCGTATCAGGGGCGCGCCGGGTTGCCACTCCTGCATGATCAGCGGTGCGTCGCGGGCCACGACCACCGGCAAGGCCAGCCTGATTCCTCGGGCATGCCAGGCACGCCAGGTCGCCATCAGATCCGGCTCGCCACGCCATGGCAGAAAAACCGCCACCGATGACCACACCTGCGTCACGGCGCATGCAGACAGCGTATCCGCGATGCGCTTTTCAGCGCCCCGCCTGTCGACCGGCGACATGCGTTCCCGCAGCGCCATCAGTTCCTGCCGAAGCGGGCCTTTTCGGATCGATAGAATCTGACTCATGACCCAGGCAATTTACCCCGTGTCGCGCTGCGTGAACAATCGAAACCTCTTAGGGAGAAGCCCGGTGTCCGCATGCGGATCCGGCCGGCAGCGCGGGCGATGGACAGCCTTGCGGGCGCGCGCCGCGATCTCGATACTGGCCATCGCATTCACTCCTCTTGTGCTTTCGGCAAAGCCGGCCAGCGGGGACGATGCCCGCTCCTCCACCGACCCGATCATCCAGGCGCGTGACGCCTTCCAGAAAGGCCGCCTTCCCGAACTCGAACGATTGATGGCCAGGACACAGGGCCATCTGCTGGCCGCCTGGCCCGACTACTGGCGCACCAAGCTCGCGATCGGAATACCGAGTGCCGACGCACGCAATATGCGCAATCAGGTTCAGGGCTTCTTGTCGCGACACCCGCAGCATCCACTCTCCGACAACCTGCAACGCGACTGGATTACCGCGCTGGTCGCCAAGGATCAGTGGCGGGAAGCCGCCGAGGTGGCCCGTGATCTGCCGGAGCGCATCAGCAGCCCGGCCATTGCCTGTGTGCGGGCACGGGCAGCCAGCCCCGCCAGCGAGGGGCCGATGTCCGATTCCGGACGGGCCGCCATCGCGGCAGGCAATGAATCCGTGGATGCCTGTGTCGGTCTGGTTGAAGTTCTCGCTCGCGAAGAGAGAGTTACCGCGGGCTATCTGCGGCAACGCCTGCGATGGTCGGCGCAGACGGCGAGCCTCTCCAGTCACGAGCAGTTGATGGACATCTTCCGGGCGCATGCCAAGGCACAGGATATGGCCGCCCGCGGGCCGGATCCGGTCAGAACCGAAACGGCCCTGGGGCGTATCCTGCGCACGGCCAAGGGTGACAGCGAGGCAGGTCTGCGCGCGTGGCGTGGCCAGCGCAAGGAACTGACCCAGGAGCAGGACCACTATGCCGCCTTTGCCGTGGGCGCGGCCCTGTGGCGCAGAACCCACCCCGAAGCCTGGTCACTGATGCAGGAGGGTTGGTCGAGCATGACGCAACAACCCGACGAGATTCTGCAGATCGCGGCACGCGAGGCGATTCGCCGCGGTTCCTGGGGACGGGTTCTGGAAATCGTGGGGGCGATGGGAGAAACCCTCCAGAAAGACATCACCTGGCAGTACTGGAAGGCCGTCGCCCTGAAACAGACGCGTCGCCCGGATGACGCCCAGCCCCTGCTCAAAGCCATTTCCGAAGATTTCGGCTTCTACGGCATGCTGGCGCGCGAGGCCCTGGGTGTCAGCATGCGGCTTCCGGATGCGGTGACGGTTCAGCTCGGCAGCGATGATCAGACAGCGGCATGGCCCGAAGTTACGCTCTGGTGCGGGCCGGCCTGCGTGCTGAAGCGGTGCTGGAATGGTCAGCCGCAATGCGCGGACGCAGCGATACGGAGCTCCTCAAGGCGGCATTGCATGCGCGCAAGGCCGGGCTGTACGACCGCATGATCGCGGCCGCCGACCGCACCCAGCAGGAACACGATTTCAGCCTGCGCTACCCGACACCCTTCAAGGACAAGGTGGTGCCGGCCGCAAAGGAGCGGGCGATCGATCCCTGGTGGGTACTGGGACTGATCCGGCAGGAATCCCGTTTCATTGCCGATGCCCGATCACCTGTGGGGGCATCCGGGCTGATGCAGATCATGCCTGCGACCGGCAAGATGCTCGCCAAACAGGTCGGTATCAAGAACCCGGGCAATCTGCGTCTGAGCGATGTGGATCTCAATGTCCGACTCGGCACGGCCTACATGAGGCAGCTGCACGACCGATTTGACGGGTCCACCCTTCTGGCGTCGGCCGCCTACAACGCCGGCCCTTCCAGAGCCCTGAACTGGCGGGCAGCCCTGCCCCGGCGGGTCGAAGGGGCCGTGTTCGCGGAATCCATTCCCTTTCCCGAAACCCGTGACTATGTGAAACGGGTTCTTGCGAATGCGGCGCTCTATCACGCACTGCATAATGGAGGTGCGGTGCCGTCGCTTCGTCAGATGCTGGGCGAAGTCGGGCCCGGCGCCTCCTGAACAGCCTCACTCCGGAGAACACCATGTCGCTTCTTCATGCAGATGTCGTCCTCATCGGCGGCTCCGGTTTCATCGGGCGGGCACTGGCCTCGGTGCTGGTCTCGCGCGGGAAGTCGGTGCGCATCATCACCCGGCGCAGGGAGCAGGCGCGCCAGCTCTGGACGCTGCCGCGCATCGAGGTGATCGAGGCCAATCCGCACGACGAGGCCGAGCTCTATGAAGCCCTCGAAAACGCCTCCGCAGTGGTCAATCTGGTGGGTGTGCTGCACAGCAAATCCGGCAAACCCTGGGGCCCCGATTTCGACACCGCCCATGTCAAGTTGCCGGCCCGTCTCGCACGATGCATGAACCGGCGCAAAATCCGCCGTCTGGTCCATATCAGCGCCCTGGGCGCTGGAGACCATGCGCCCTCGATGTATCTGCGCTCCAAGGCGGCCGGCGAAGCGGCGCTGCGCGCCAACCAGAGTCTGGATCTGACGATCCTGCGTCCTTCCGTGGTCTTCGGACCCGAGGACAGCTTCATGAATCTGTTCGCCAGACTGCAACGGTTTTCGCCAGTGATCCCGCTGGCTACACCGCACGCCCGATTCCAGCCCATCGATGTACGCGACCTGGCCAACGCGATTGCCAACTGCCTCGAGAACACCGCGACGATCGGCAAGAGCTATGAATGTGTCGGACCCGATGTGCTCACTCTCTATGAACTGGTGCATTGGGCCGGGGTCTACGCCGGATGCCCACGCCCCATCATTCCCATGCCGGACGCCGCAGCATGGGTGCAGGCCTGGGTCATGGAGAACCTTCCCGGCAAACCCATGCTCTCGCGTGACAACCTGGCCTCGGCCAGTGTGCCCAATGTCGGCAGCGGTCCGATGTCGCCCGATCTGGGCATCGAGAACCCGCTCTCCATCCATGCGGTGGCCCCAACCTACCTCGGCCATGAAACCCCCAGAGGGCGGCTCTCCGATCGCCGGGCCAAGACCTGAGCCCACGAGGCACCATGCCTGAACTGTCCGGCCTGATCCCGGACAACGATCCCATCCTGGAGCGCCTGCCACCCGGCACGCGCGTGTACTGCGTGGGGGGCGCGGTACGCGACATGCTTCTCGGGCAGGCCGACAAGGACAGAGACTTCGTGGTTGTCGGTGCGGATGTGGAGGCCATGACCCGAGCCGGATTCCAGCCGGTCGGCAAGGATTTCCCGGTGTTCCTTCACCCGGTGAGTCACGATGAATATGCGCTCGCCCGCACCGAGCGCAAATCCGGGCGCGGCTACAAGGGTTTCGTCTTCCGCGCCGACCCCTCGGTCACCCTGGAAGAAGACCTGTCACGCCGCGACCTGACGATCAACGCGATCGCGGTGGACCGTACAGGCCAGATCATCGACCCATTCGGAGGTGTGCGCGATCTCCGGTCACAATGCCTGCGGCATGTCGGCCCTGCGTTTTCAGAGGATCCCCTGCGCCTGCTGCGTGTGGCGCGTTTCACTGCCCGCTGGCCCGACTTCCGGATGGCCCCCGAAACACTGACTTTGTGCAGGGACATCGTGGCGGCAGGGGAGATGCGGGCGCTGGTCGCTGAACGGGTGTGGCAGGAAATCAGCACCGGCCTGATGGAGTCCACGCCCTCACGGATGATCGCGACACTCGTTCACACGACTGCCTGGCCCGAAATCTTCGCCTGCCCTGCACCCCTGCCGCAGATGCTCCATTGGCTGGATGAGGCTGCACAGCGGCAACTCCCCCTGGAATGCCGCTATGCACTGCTGGTGCTCGGCCTCGGGCCTGGCGATTCGGCCGCAAGCGGGCAGGCGCCCGCGCGTGCGGGCCAGTTCAAGGCGCCACGCCACTGCATCGAGCTGGCAATGGCACTGCTGACGCGCCAGGCTGACCTCGAACGGGTTCTGACAGCTCTGGCCCGCCCGTCACCAACGGGCTGTGGCGACATCCTCGACTGGCTGATCGCCTGTGATGCCCTGCGGCGCCCGTCCCGACTCGAGCAACTCCTGGTCTGCCTGGAAGTCGCCGGGGTTGTGCATCCCGATCATCGACGCGATCTGGTACTTCTTGCCAAAGAGGCCGGGGGCGAGGAAGCAGGGCAGATGGCGGCAGCAGCGGCCATGCATGCACAGTCGCGTGGCGAACCGGTCGGGCCGGCTGCGCGTGCGGCGAGACTCGTCGTGCTCTGCCGTCATCCCCGGCTGTTTTCAGCCGGCTCCTGAAGATCGAGGGCGGCCATCCGGTCGCCCCCGACGAAGGCACCCGCGCGCAATGCCGCGCGCGTCGATTCATCCAGCCCCCTGGTCAGCAACATCACCTTGAATACCTCGCCCATCGCGGCCTCCGACAGAAGCTGCTGCAACTGATGCAGCAGACGCGTGCGCTCGACGGCGTCCGTCACCGATTCGAGAAGCGCCCGCGCATGATCCAGGACACCTGCAGCGATCAGGAAACGGCTCTGGGTAACAAAGCCGTCGACATGGAATCCATGCCGTCGGGCGGCGAGGGCAACTCCAGTGAAATCCACATGCGCGGTCAGATCCTGTTCGCCGGGTCGCGCCAGCAGCTGCCTCGGCTCATCGAATCGCCGATGCCCGTGGTGGGCACACAGGGTGCCCGATGTACGCCCCGGGTGGTCGCGCTCCGGCTGCCCGTGTCCATAGTCGATCAGCAGCACCGCTGCACGATCGGTCGCCTCTGCAAGGCCCGCCATCCATGGCGCGATCCACGAGCAGACCTCACCCCGGTATCCGGCAGACCACTCCAGCCCGCGCGCGCCGGCCGCATCGCGGCGGACAAGCACCTCGGCCGCCAGCGCGGCATCAGCAGGCTGACTCGCCCAGATGAAGTCATCGCCCTGCACACCGACACCCCACTCCAGAACATCGTCACCGCCCGCCCACTCGAAACAGCGCACCGGCATGGCATCGAGCACCTCATTGGCCAGCACCAGTCCGCGAAAGCCCGGCACCAGATGATCCGACCAGCGCAGGCCTCCCGGGCCCCGAGGCACCAGATGCGCCACCGACTGACGCTGCAACTCGCGCAGATCCGCACTCAATTCGATCATCTCGACATCCGCCGCAATTCCCTCGCGTTGCGCAAGGTCGATCAGAGCGGCCGCAAGATCGCCCCGGCCACCCCCGAATTCACGGATGCACCAGGGCTGGTCGGGGCCGCGCAGTGGCGCCGACCAATCGTGAATCGCCCGCGCAAGCCATGGCCCGAGCATGGGTGCGGTGATGAAGTCCCCACGATCACGAAACGGTGCTCCGCCCCCCGAGTAGTAACCGAGAGCGGGGGTGTAGAGCGCCGCCTGCATGAAGCAATCGAAACCGATCCAGCCACCGGCCTGCGAGATCATGCGGGCGATATGTGCAGAGAGTGCGGACATGGGGTGCAGGTTATCAAAGCTACACTTAGGCCCATGCTGCAATCGCCCACTCACTCCCCATCTGTCGCAGGTCCGGGGCAACCGCCCCCGGGGGCTGCCCTTGTCACCGGAGCAGCCGTTCGGCTTGGCCGAGAGATTGCGCTGCGGATGGCTGCGGATGGCTGGGATCTGGCCCTGCATTACCGTCGCTCCGAAGCACAGGCACAGGCCCTCGCGGACGAGGTGAAGGCGCTTGGCCGGCAGTGCGCCTGCGTGAAGGCGGATCTCGGGCAGCCCGCCGAAATCGCCGCAATGTTTGAACAGGCCCTTGCGGCGCTCCCGCATCTGAACTGCATCGTCAACAATGCATCCCGCTTTGAATTCGATCGGCCGGAAGATGTGCAGGCCGATGCCCTTCTCGCGCACTACCGTGACAACCTCGTCGGCCCCGTCATGCTGGGACGCATGCTTTTCGAACGACTCTCTCCCCGCCATCGAAAGGGCGAAGACCCCCTCGGCGTGATCATTCACATACTCGATCAGAAATTGGCCAATCCCAATCCGGATTTCTTCTCCTACACCCTGTCGAAAGCGAGTCTGCTGGAGGCCACCCGTCTGTGTGCGCAGGCCTACGCCCCGACCCTGCGAGTGCTGGCAGTGGCCCCGGGCATTACCCTGCCATCGGGCGATCAGACCGCAGACGAGTTTGCGCTGACGCACGGCATGACCCCCCTGGGCGCATCGAGCCGGCCGCGTGAGGTCGCAGATGCAGTGGCCTGGCTCGCCCGGGCCCGCGCAGTGACCGGCACCATGCTCCTGGTTGACGGTGGCCAGCACATGGCCGCGCAACCGCGGGACATCATGATGATGGTGCGCTCATGAGTGTTCTCGATCCGCGTCTTGCCGATTGCCGGCGCATTTTCCTGCAGGATGTCAGCGTGGATGCCTCGATCGGTTTCCACGATTTCGAAAAACAGGCCCGCCAGAGAATTCTGGTCAGCGTGGACCTCTATGTACCAATGACACAGAGCAGCTCGACACGAGACGATGTCGCCGATGTGGTCGACTACGATTTCGTCAGACTCGGCATTCTGCGTATCGCCCAGTCACGACATTTCAATCTGCAGGAAACGCTCATCGACGAAATCTCCAGCCTGTGTCTGGCACAGGGCGGGGTGCGCGCAGTCAGGGTCGAAAGCCAGAAGCCGGATGTCTACCCCGACTGCAAGACGGTCGGCATCGAAGTGTTCCGCTGGGCGGACTGAGCATGGGCCACCACGACCGCGAGGCCTTCGAGGCCAACAAGCTCTCCAAACGGCTGCACCGTCTGACCGGGCAGGCGATCATGGATTTCAACATGATCGGCGAAGGCGACCGGATCATGGTGTGCATGTCCGGGGGCAAGGACAGCTACGGGCTGCTCGACATCCTGCTGTCGCTCAAGGCGCGCGCACCGATCAGTTTCAGCATCGTGGCGGTCAATCTGGACCAGGGGCATCCGGGCTATCCGAAGGACACCCTGCCGAACTATCTGCGCGGCCGGGGTGTGGACTTTCACATCGAGGAGCAGGACACCTACAGCATCGTCAAGCGGGTGATTCCGGAAGGCAAGACCATGTGTTCGCTGTGCTCGCGGCTGCGCCGCGGCGTGCTGTACCGCCTGGCGGATGAGTTGGGGGCCACGCGTATCGCCCTGGGCCATCATCGCGACGACATTCTGCAGACCTTCTTTCTGAACCTCTTTTTCGGGGGCAAGCTCAAAGCCATGCCGCCGAAGCTGCTCTCCGACGATGGCCGACATGTGGTGATCCGGCCGCTGGCCTACTGCGAGGAAAAGGATCTGGCCCGCTGGGCACAGATTCGCGACTTCCCGATCATTCCCTGTGATCTGTGCGGCTCGCAGGACAATCTCCAGCGCCAGCAGATTCGCGGCATGCTGCAGGATTGGGAAAAGCGCTTTCCCGGGCGCGTCGATTCCATGTTCCAGGCCATGGGCAATGTGGCCCCAAGCCATCTGCTCGATCCCCGTCTGCATCCATTCGCTGAGCTCGCACCCACGGGCGTTCCCGACCCCGATGGCGACCGCGCCTTCGATGGCGATGCACCGGCGGGCGTGATCGCTCCACTTCACTTCCATCCCGACGGACCAGACCACCCATGAAGGAAGGAACGTGATTCGTTCGCTGCTTCGTCTGCTCACCATCCTGCGCGTCGTGCTGCGTCACGGCCTGGACCAGCTGGCGCTGGGTGGTGCTGCGAGAACTTTCGACTCGCGACTGCTGAGCGCACTTTTTGCACTCTCGCACCTGGGACGCAAACCCAAGGAGCCCCGGGCCGTACGACTGCGCAAGGCCCTGGAAGATCTCGGCCCGATCTTCGTGAAGTTCGGTCAGGTGCTCTCCACCCGTCGGGATGTGTTGCCGGATGACATCGCCGATGAACTCGCCAAGCTTCAGGATCAGGTTCCGCCCTTCGACTCAAAACTGGCGATCGCCCGAATCGAGGCATCGCTTGGAAAGTCGATTGCCGAATTGTTCTCCGAGTTTGATCCCACACCGATCGCCAGCGCCTCGATCGCTCAGGTACATCTGGGACGGCTCGCCGATGGCCGTGAAGTCGCCATCAAGGTGCTGCGTCCGGGAATGCTCGAGATCATCGAACAGGACATGGGTCTGCTCAAGCTCATTGCACGTTTCGTCGCCCGGTTTTCGTCCGACGGACGACGCTTGAAGCCAGTCGAAAACGTCGAGGAGTTCGATACCTATCTGCATGATGAACTCGATCTCGTGCGCGAGGCCGCCAATGCCAGCCAGCTCAGACGCAACTTCGCCGATTCGCGTCTGCTCAAGATCCCCGAGATGGTCTGGGATCTCTGCCGCACGGATGTCATCGTGATGGAGCGTGTCTATGGCACGCCGATCAACCGATTCGGCGAGCTGGAAGCGCAGGGGATCGATCTGAAGCGGCTCGCCCGCGAGGGCGTCGAGATTTTCTTCACCCAGGTGTTCCGCGACGGATACTTCCATGCCGACATGCACCCGGGCAACATTCTGGTGGCCGATCGCGGCCCGCACTTCGGTCACTACATCGCGCTCGACTTCGGCATCGTGGGCACGCTCTCAGAGACCGACAAGAACTATCTGGCACAGAATTTCCTGGCTTTTTTCCGCAGGGATTACCGTCGTGTGGCCGAGCTTCATGTCGAGTCCGGCTGGGTCCCGGCACAGACACGGATCGATGCGCTTGAGGCCGCGATACGCGGCGTCTGCGAACCCTATTTCGACCGGCCCCTGAAAGAGATCTCGCTCGGACAGGTGCTGATGCGCCTGTTTCAGGCATCGCGGCGTTTTCATGTCGAAATCCAGCCGCAGCTCACCCTGCTGCAGAAAACGCTGCTCAATATCGAAGGGCTGGGTCGGCAACTCGATCCCGACCTCGATCTCTGGAAGACGGCCATGCCCTTTCTGGAGCGCTGGATGCAGGAACAGATCGGCTGGCGGGCGCTGGTGAATTCGGTGCGCAAGGAGTCCGAGCGCTGGGCCCAGACCCTGCCCCAGGTCCCCAGACTGGTCCACCGGGCGCTCAGTCAGGCTGCGGCGGACAGACCAGAAGACTTGCAACGGCAGATCGACCTGCTGATTCAGGGTCAGGCGCAGTTGCGACGAGCCATCTGGGTCATGACCGGACTGTTGCTCGCGGTGCTGGCGGTGCTGGGATTTGCGCTCGGCTGATGTCCCCGATCCTATAATTCGCCACAGCCCTAACCCCCATCCAACTTCCTGCTGCGGAGTCTGCCGACATGCTGCTCTGGCTCGTCATCGCCTACCTCGCTATCTCTGTTGCCATCGGTCTGTATGGCGCAACCAAGGTTCATAACGCCAGGGACTACATCACCGCCGGTCGCAACCTGCCGATGGCGGTGGTTCTGGCCATGGTGTTCGCCACCTGGTTTGGTGCCGAGACGGTACTTGGCATCTCGGCCACCTTCATTGAAGAGGGTGCGCGCGGCCTGATCTCGGATCCGCTGGGTGCCTCGCTGTGTCTGGTCCTCTTCGGTCTGATCTTTGCGCGGCCGCTCTACCGGATGAATCTGATCACTCTCGGGGACTACTTCCGGATGCGGTACAACCGCCAGACCGAACTGATGCTCTCGATCTGCATCGTGATCTCCTATCTGGGTTGGGTCTCGGCCCAGATCGCCGCCCTGGGGCTGGTGTTCAACGTGCTCTCGGAAGATCTCATCTCGACCAATCAGGGCATGATGATCGGAGCCGGTGTGGTGCTGATCTACACCCTCTTTGGCGGCATGTGGTCGGTCGCGCTCACCACCTTCGTGCAGATGATCGTGATCGTGATCGGTTTGCTGCTGGTGACCAGCCATGCTGCCGATCAGGCGGGAGGGGTGGCGACGGTGATTGCGAAGGCCTCGGCGGAGGGCAAGTTCGAGTTCCTGCCCACGCTCGATGCGGTGGACATGCTGGGCTGGATCGCAGCGCTCGTCACCATGGCACTGGGTTCCATCCCCCAGCAGGATGTGTTCCAGCGGGTGAATTCATCGCGTAATGAAACCATCGCCGTATGGGGCACCACACTCGGTGGCATCAGCTACTTCTTCTTTGCGGCCGTGCCACTGTTTCTGGCCTACAGCGCCACCATCATCGACCCGCAGATGGTGACGAAGTACCTGGAGGAGGACTCGCAATTGATCCTGCCCACGCTGATCATGAAGCACATGCCGTTCGTCATGCAGGTGGTGTTCTTTGGTGCGCTGATCTCGGTCATCATGAGTACGGCATCGGGTACGCTGCTCGCACCATCCGTCACCTTTGCCGAAAACGTGCTCAAGGGTTTTGCCCCGCGCATGACCGATGCCCAGTTCCTGTGGTCGCTGCGCATCACGGTACTGGTGTTCACCTGCATCGTGACCTACTACGCGACCAATACGGATGACAGCATCCATGCGATGGTGGAGAACGCCTACCGGATCACGCTTGCCGGCGCCTTCGTGCCGCTGGCGGCGGGGCTCTTCTGGAAGAAGGCGAGCAATCTGGGGGCGGGGTTGGCCATCACCTTTGGGCTCTCCACCTGGCTGGTGCTCGAATTCACCGGTTTCGAGGGGCCGGGCGAACCACAACTGATCGGTCTTTTCGCCAGTGCCATCGGCATGCTGCTGGGTTCCACCATCGCCCCCAACCGACACGGCGGGCACGGCGGAGAAGCGCGCCACATATGAATGTCGTCATCCTTGCGGCCGGACGTGGCACCCGCATGCGCTCCGAGTTGCCCAAGGTGCTGCATCCGGTGGGCGGCGTGCCGATGCTGGCCCATGTCCTGCACACGGCTGCAGCGCTTGCCGCCACGCGCATCGTGATCGTGACCGGCCACGGTACCGATCGTGTCCGCTCCACAATATCCCCGCTCATCGGCGGACTCCCCGTGCTGTGGGCTCTGCAGGATCCCCCTCTGGGAACGGGTCATGCCGTGCAACAGGCCGCCGGCCTTCTCGACCCGACCGAACTGACCCTGGTGCTGTGCGGCGATGTGCCATTGATCCGTCCGGACACGCTGCGCCGGCTGCAGGTGGCCGCGCACAGCCACAACGGTATGGCGCTGCTCACGGCGCACCTCGCCGATCCGCGCGGCTATGGACGTATCGTGCGCGATGCCGGCGGGCAGGTGATACGCATCGTGGAGGAGCGCGATGCCGACGACACCATCCGTGCCATCACCGAGATCAACACCGGCATGCTCATCGCACCCACGGGAAGCCTGCTGCGCTGGCTTGGCCAGCTGCGTCCGGACAATGCGCAGCAGGAGTACTATCTCACCGACATCATCGCCATGGCCGCAGACGAATCCCAACCCATCGGCACCGCCTCGCCGACATCCCCCGATGAAATCCTGGGGATCAACAGTCAGGCGCAGCGGGCCCAGATCGAGCGGCTTCATCAGCGCCGGCTTGCCGACAGCCTGATGGAAGGTGGCGTGCGGCTGATGGATCCAGGCCGCATCGACATACGCGGCGAGTTGCGCTGCGCGCCAGATGTCAGCATCGATGTGGGTTGCGTGTTCGAAGGCCAGGTCGAGATCGCACAGGGCGCCAGCATCGGGCCGCACTGCGTGATCCGGGATGCGCGCATCGGACCGCAGGCACGCATCGACGCCTTCAGTCATATCGAGGGGGCCGATATCGGCCCTCAAGCCATCGTTGGCCCCTATGCACGACTTCGACCCGGAAGTGAACTGGGCGAGGGGGCCCACGTCGGCAACTTCGTCGAGATCAAGAACAGCCAGCTCGGCCCCCGCTCCAAGGCCAACCACCTGAGCTATCTGGGTGACGCCACCATTGGCAGTCGCGTGAATGTGGGTGCCGGCACGATCACCTGCAACTATGACGGCAGCGAGAAACATCGCACCGTGATCGAGGACGACGCTTTTATCGGCTCGGACACCCAGCTCGTGGCCCCCGTCACCGTGGGTCGTGGCGCCACCCTGGGTGCCGGCACCACGCTGACCCAGGATGCCCCCGCCAACGAGCTGACCTTGTCGCGCAGCCCGCAGGTAACGGTCAAGGGCTATCGCCGGCCGCACAAGAAGGCCCACTGACCCATGTGCGGCATCGTCGGTGCCGTCGCCGCCCCGGCAGCAGGGCGCAACATCGTGCCGGTGCTGATCGAGGGGCTACGCAAACTCGAGTACCGCGGCTATGACTCTGCCGGCCTGGCCGTGGCATCGGCAGGCGGTATCACCCGCGTGCGTGCGGTGGGTCGTGTGGCAGAACTCGCAGCCCACTGCGGCGAGGTGGACGGCAGGCTGGGCATCGCCCACACCCGCTGGGCCACCCATGGCGGCGTGACCGCAGGCAATGCGCATCCGCATCTATCCGAGGCCGAGGGCCTGAGCATCTGTGTGGTGCACAACGGCATCATTGAAAATCACGAGCACCTGCGCAGCGAACTGCGTGATCTGGGCTATGTGTTCACCTCGGAGACCGACACCGAAGTGATCGCCCATCTGGTTCACCACCTGCGCGGCCGGCATCCCGACCTGATCGGTGCGGTGCGCGCGGCACGCCATCGACTCGAGGGTGCCTATGCCATCGCCGTCATCAGCAGTACAGACCCCGACGAACTGGTCGGTGCGCGACAGGGTGCGCCGCTGCTGATCGGCGTGGGCGAAGGCGGGGATGCGGGCCACTACCTGGCTTCGGATACCTCGGCATTGCTGCAGGTCACGCGCAGCATCGTGTATCTGGAAGATGGCGATATCGCGCGCCTGACTGCACAACGCTTCGATGTGGAAGATGCTGCCGATGTCCCGGTCCAGCGCCCGGTGACCATCAGCAACCTGTCGGCCGAAGCGATCGAACTCGGCACCTACCGCCACTACATGCAAAAGGAAATCTTCGAGCAGCCAGGCGCCATTGCCGCCACGCTCGAAGAGGTGATCGGCGCGCAGGCGCTCTCGCCCACCCTCTTCGGCATGCAGGCGCCCGCGGTGCTGGAACACACCTCACAGGTGCTGATCCTGGCCTGCGGCACCAGCCACCATGCGGGTATGGTGGCCCGCTACTGGATGGAATCGCTGGCTGGAATTCCCACCCAGGTGGAGATCGCCAGTGAATATCGCTATCGCGACAGCGTGCCGCTGCCCGGCACACTGGTCATTGCCATTTCGCAGTCGGGTGAGACCGCCGACACCCTGGCCGCCCTGCAACATGCGGCAGCACTCGGCCTGAGCGACAGCCTGGCGCTGTGCAATGTGCCGGAATCGTCACTGATGCGGGCCTGCAGCCTGCGCTTTCTGACACGCGCAGGCCCGGAGATCGGCGTGGCCTCCACCAAGGCCTTTACCACCCAGCTCGCGGCGCTCTTCCTGCTGGCCCTGGTGATGGCCAAGATGCGCGGACGCCTGAGCGCGGCCGACGAACATTGCGCGCTCGCCGGCCTGCGCCATCTGCCGGCGGCCATGCGGCAGGTGCTGAAAGGGGAAGACGAATTCCGCAGCTGGGCGCAGCATTTCGTGGACAAGCAGCATGCGCTGTTCCTGGGTCGGGGCATCCACTACCCGATTGCCCTGGAAGGCGCATTGAAGCTGAAGGAAATCAGCTATATCCATGCCGAGGCCTACGCGGCAGGCGAACTCAAGCATGGCCCCCTGGCTCTGGTCGATGCCGAAATGCCGGTGGTCGCCGTGGCCCCCAACGACAGGCTGGTGGAAAAGCTGAAGAGCAATCTGCAGGAGGTGCGGGCACGCGGCGGCGAGTTGTACATCGTGGCCGACAAGGGCTCGGGCATTGCGGCAAGCGAGGGTGTGCATGTGATCACGCTGGGTGATCATGCCGGGCTGCTCTCACCCATCCTGCATGTGCTGCCCCTGCAGCTGCTCGCTTATCACGTGGCGCTGGCGCGCGGCAACGATGTGGACAAACCGCGCAATCTGGCCAAGAGCGTGACGGTGGAGTAGGCGGGGTTCGGAAACACCGCATCAATCCGCGTAATCCACCACCAGGGGCGCATGGTCACTGAAGCGCTCGGCCTTGAACACATGCGCCGACTTTGCCCGCGCCGCCATGCCGGGTGTGGCGAGTTGCAGGTCGATACGCCAGCCCACATTTTTTGCATAGGCCTGACCGCGCTGGCTCCACCATGTGTAGCCCTCCTCGCCGGCATCCGGATGCAGCTGCCGGTAGACATCCACCCAGCCGCTGGCATAGACCTGATCGAGCCAGGCACGCTCCTCGGGCAGAAAACCGGAATTCTTCAGATTGCCCTTCCAGTTTTTCAGGTCGATCTCGCGATGGGCAATGTTCCAGTCGCCGCAGACCACGAATTCGCGGCCATCGCGACGATGCTCGCCCATCCAGGCCGCCAGAACCGGTGCAAAGGCATCGAGAAAACGAAACTTTGATGCCTGACGCTCGGGCGATGCCGAGCCCGAGGGCAGGTACACACTCACCACGGAAAGAGGGTGTCCGCCCGCATCGAGATCGGCACGCAGCACGCGGCCTTCATCGTCGAACTCGCTCACCCCCATGCCGGTGACCACGCGGGCAGGCGTGGCAGCCAGATACAGACCCACGCCGCTATAGCCCTTTTTCAACGCCGCATGAAAATGACCGGTGAGCACCCGCCCGTCATGAATCAGGCGAAGATGCGCATCGCTCAGGTCCGCCTCCTGGGCCTTGAGTTCCTGCACGCACACCGCATCGGCATGCTGCGTGGCAAGCCAATCCATCACGCCCTTGTTGCAGGCCGAACGAATGCCATTGAAGTTCAGACTGATGATGCGCATGGGTCTCCGGGAAAGGTCAGGGCTCGGGTATATTCTGGCGCAACATGACTGCTCCCGCTTTCGACCCACGCCCCAACGATCAGGAATTCATCCGCTTTGCCATCGATGCGGGCGTGCTGCGCTTTGGCCGCTTCATCACCAAGGCCGGTCGCGAATCGCCCTACTTCTTCAATGCCGGACTGTTTCATCATGGCGGCACACTGGGACGGCTCGCGGGTTTTTATGCGCAGGCGATTCTCTCGGCGGAGTTCGACCGACAACTCGCAATCGATTCCCTTTTCGGACCCGCCTACAAGGGCATCACCCTGGCGAGTGCCACCGCTGTCGCCCTGGCGGCCCGAGGCCGCGACATCGGTTTTTCCTTCAACCGCAAGGAAGCCAAGGACCACGGCGAAGGCGGCGTGGTGGTGGGGGTGGAGCTGCGCGGCCGGGTGCTGATCATCGACGATGTGATCTCCGCCGGTACCTCCGTGCGTGAATCGGTCGAGATCATTCGCAACCATGGCGCCACACCGGCAGGCGTGCTGATCGCGCTGGACCGGATGGAGCGCGGGGGCACGGCGGCAGCGCCCACGGATCGATCCGCCGTGCAGGAGGTTCAGGAACAGTTCGGCATCCCGGTGATCGCCATTGCCACCCTGGACGATCTGCTCGCCTTTCTCGAATCCAGCGCGGACCCGCAGCTGGCGCAATACCGCGACGCGGTGCGCGACTACCGTAGCCGCTGGGGTATTGCTGCAGGTAACTGAAGGCAACTGGGGCCGACCAAGTCGTCTCACCATGACAGACGGCCAGGCCCGCAGAATAAGGGTTTCAGCACCGGCCCCCGCCGGGGGGCAACCAGGCGGCAACCAGGCGCAAGCGGGGGCAGCGGGAATTCAGAGCGACGGATCGGGTGGCAGGGTGTCCAGTGTCTTGCCGATCGCGCGCGCATACAGCGGCAGGACCTGATCGAGGTGGCGAGCGATCTCGCTGATGCGGCTGCCTCCGGAGGGGTGGGTGGAGAGCCACTGAGGCGGCGCCCCCTTGGAGGCTGCCGACATCTTGCGCCAGAGGGTGATGCCTGCACGCGGGTCATAGCCCCCGCGTGCCGCGATATCCATGCCGATCAGATCGGCCTCGCTTTCATCATCGCGGGAGAACTTCAGCATGGTCAGCTGCGCCCCGTAATCGACGAGCTGACGGCCCATATCCCCCAGACCGAGAATCGACGACAGCACCCCGGCCCCGATACCGGTGAGCTGATCCTTGGCCATCCGCTCGCGCGCATGTTCACGCAGGGCGTGGGCCATCTCATGACCCATGATCATGGCAACTTCATCATCCGTGAGCGCCAGCTGATCAAGAATGCCGGTGTAAAAGCCGATCTTGCCTCCAGGCATGCAAAAGGCATTGATCGACTTGGACTGGAACAGCTGCACCTCCCAGGGCCAGCTGGACGCCCGGGAATTCCAGCGGACGGTGTAGGGCAGCAGACGCTGTGCGATCGTCTTCAGACGCTGCAACTGGGGATGGTTGTCATCGGCGAGGAGATTCTTCTGTGCGGCCTGTCGTTTCATCTGCGCGAACTGCCGCTCTGCAGCCCGCTCGAGCTGCTCGGCCGACACCAGATTTTTCAGGCGGGAAGATTTGTCGACAGCGATGCCACCAGGCTCGTCGGACTGGCGATCCTGAGCGCGGGAGGCAGACGGCGCTGCCGCAGCCATTGCTGCAAGGCAGACTCCTGCAAGCAGGGCAGACCATGATCGCTGCCACTTCATTGATGGACCCATAATCCTCATAACGCACACCATTTCCGAAAGACATATTTTGACCGCGCCAAAGGTGTCCCGGCCACTGCTGCTGATGACCCTGATCCTGGGTTTTGCCAGCGGCCTGCCGCTGGCGCTCTCCACAGGCACCATGCAGGCCTGGCTGACCGTCGAGGGCGTCAACCTGAAAACCCTCGGTTGGCTCACCCTCTTGGGCCTTCCCTACACCTACAAGTTCGCCTGGGCGCCACTGCTCGATCGCTACCGGTTTCCGCTCGGAGGCAACTGGAGCGGTCGCCGGCGCGGCTGGCTGGTGGTGCTGCTGGTGGCCATGGCGCTGGTTCTGCTCGGAATGTCGCAGCAGACCCCCACCGCCGAGACGAGCAGCCTGACCACGCTGGCCGCACTGGCCCTGTGTCTGGTGGTGCTGTCAGCGAGATGCGTGGCGGGCCGAGTCCCTGACCCCGGAACAACGCGGTCTGGGTGCCGCATGGTCGGTGATCGGGTATCGGCTGGCCATGCTCACCTCGGGCGGACTGGCCCTGATGCTGGCGGATCTGTACCTGGGTTTCCAGGGTGTCTATGCCCTGATGGCGGCATTCTGCCTGGTGCTCTCGGTGGTGGCCGCCCTCGCCCCCGAACCGCGCCAGGCGCAGGCGCCGCGATCACTGGTGGCCGCTGTGGTCGAGCCACTGCGGGAGTTCTTCAGTCGCAAGGCGGCACTGCTGATCCTGGTCACCATCATCCTGTACAAGTTCGGCGACGCCTTTGCCGCAAGTCTCTCCACCGCCTTTCTGATCCGTGGCGCCGGATTCAGTCCGGCCGAAGTCGGTGCCGTCAACAAGGGGATCGGACTGGTGGCGACCCTCATCGGGGGGCTGGCCGGTGGTCTGCTGATGTCGCGCATACCGCTGTGGAAGGCGCTGCTGATTTTCGGCGTGATGCAGGCGATCACCAATCTCGGCTTCTGGTGGCTGGCAGCCTATCCCCCCACGCTTGCGGGCATGACCGCCGTGGTGCTGCTCGAAAATCTGGCCGGCGGAATGGGAACGGCCGCCTTCGTGGCCCTGCTGATGACCCTGTGCGACATACGCTTTACCGCAACACAGTTCGCCTTGTTGTCCGCGCTGGCCTCGATCGGGCGCGTGGTGGTCGGGCCCGCCGCGGGCGTGCTGGCCACCGAATGGGGGTGGCCCGACTTCTTTCTGATGTCGACGGCAGCAGCCCTTCCGGGCCTGGCCATGCTCTTTGCGGTGAAGCCCTATCTGCTTACTTCACCACCAGCACAGGAATCGGGCTCAGACTGATCAGTTTCGTGGTGACCGAACCAAGGATGAGGTCGCTCAGTGCCGTGCGGCCCTTGCCACCGACCACCAGAAGACTCACGCCCTCTTTCTTGATGATTTCCAGAATGGTGGGCGCAACTTCGCCATGACCCTTGATGACATCGAAGGCCAGCCCAGCCTCGGTCATGATGTCCTTGGCGTCCTTGAGCTCCTCTTCGGCGATCTGATCCATGTACTGCTCAATCTGATGACGATCGATGCCCTTGGCGACCGGAGAAATCAGTGCCGAGAGATGCACATTGAGCAACAGAAAATGTGGGGCCTCTTTCAGAGCCTGAGCAATCAGAACCGCCTGGCGGACAGCCCGCAGGGAATTTTCAGAGCCATCTACGGCAACGGCGATACGCATGGTGGTCTCCCTTGTGTGATGGCCCGGCGCCGGGAAGTGTCTGTCGGTGCAGACATCGGCAGTGACCACAAATTCATTCTACCGTGATCGCTCGGCAAGAATCATCCGGGCCGCACGCTCGGCAATCAGCATCACCGGCGCATTGGTGTTGCCCGAGGTGATGGTGGGCATCGCCGATGCATCCACCACGCGCAGCCGGGCAACACCCCGCAGGCGCAGGCCCGGGTCGAGTACCGTCATGGGATCACTGGCGCGGCCGCCCGCGTCCACCCTGCCCATGGCGCAGGTGCCCACGGGATGGAAGATGGTGGTGCCCAGATCACCCGCCGCACGCTCGAGATCCGCATCGGTCTGCACGTCGGGGCCAGGCAACACCTCCTGCGGGGCAAACGGCGCCAGCGCTGCGCTGCGCATGATGCTGCGCGTGGCCTTGAGCCCAGCCACGGCCACCTCACGATCCTCGGCAGTGGACAGGTAATTGCACATGATGCGGGGCACCGCCAGGGGACTGGAATGGGAAGGCCGCACCCAGCCGCGCGAGGTGGGACGCAGATTGCATACGCTGGGGGTGATTGCATTGAACTCGTGCAGCGGCTCACCAAACTTCGGCAATGACAAAGGCTGCACATGCCACTCCATGTCGGGACTCTCCAGACCGGGACGGCTGCGGGCGAAGGCGCCCAGGGTCGAGGGCGGCATGGTCAGTGGTCCGGTGCGACACAGGGCGTACTGCGCCGCCATGCCGATGCGGGTGAACAGGTTGCGGTACAGGGTGTTGACCGTCTGACAGTTCGACACCTTGTACACCGTGCGAATCTGCAGATGGTCCTGAAGATTCGCGCCCACACCCGGAAGATCCAGCACCGGTGTGATGCCCAGACCGGAGAGCAGGTCAGCAGGGCCGATTCCCGAGACCTGCAGCAGATGGGGTGAACTGACTGCACCCGCAGCGAGCACGATCTGATCGCGAGCCTGCACGGTCTGTCGCACACCATCGGCCAGAATCTCCAGGCCGGTCGCCTCGAGAGCGGCATCGGCCCAGGCCTGCTCGCGATAGCGCGGCTGAGCCAGTGTCTGCGGGCCAATCGGTCCGGTCAGAATGCGCAAGACCTGCGTGCGCGTCATCACGGTGAGGTTGGGACGCCGCCGGATCGGATGCAAAAAGGCATCGGCCATCGACCAGCGCACGCCACGTCGCTGCGTCACCTCGAAATAGGCGCATCCCGCGTTGTCCCCGCGGTTGAATTCCTCAATCGAGGCGATACCCTGCTCGGCAGCGGCATCGCGCCAGGCATCGAGAATCGGCCAGCGCACCCGGGGCGATTCCACCCGCATCTCGCCGCCCGCGCCATGCCAGGCATTGCCGCCACTGAAGTGATCCTCGAGCGACTTGTAGATCTCGAGCGCTTGCGGCCAGTCCCAGCCGGCGTCGCCGGTGGCATCGACCCAGCGACGGTAGTCCGAGGCCTGGCCCCGCATGTAGATCATGGCGTTGATCGAGGAGCAACCACCGATGACACGGCCGCGGGCATAGTGAATCGATCGTCCGTTCAGACCCGGATCGGCGTCGGTCTTGAAACACCAGTCCGTGCGGGGATTGGCAATGGTGAAGAGATAGCCAACGGGAATCTTGATCCAGATCCAGTCGTCCTCGCCGCCGGCCTCGATCAGCAGCACCCGATGCGCGGGGTCGCGCGAGAGCCGGTTGGCCAGCAGACATCCGGCACTGCCCGCGCCCACGATGATGGTGTCAAAGATCATGATGCCTCCTGCGCAAAGCGCAGGCTGTCGGGATAGGGAAACACATCGTCGAGAATGCCATTGCGGATCCGATCCTGCTGCGCGGACCAGTACTCGGGGGTGAGCAACTCCGCGTGATACTTCATGAATGCCGCCCGCAATCGTGGCTGCCCGAGAAGAAAGGTCTCGAACTCTTCCGGGAAGACGTCATTCGGACCGATGGTGTACCAGGGCTCGGAGGCCATTTCGTCCTCGGGCGTGCGCGGGGGCGGAATGCGCCGGAAATTGCACTCCGTCAGGTACTGGATTTCGTCGTAATCGTAGAACACGACCCGACGCTGCCGTGTCATGCCGAAATTCTTGTAGAGCATGTCGCCAGGAAAGATGTTGGCCGCCACCAGTTGCCGGATGGCATCACCATACTCGCGCACGGCCATATCAACCTCGGCCTCGGTGGCATGCTCCAGAAAGAGATTCAGGGGAATCATCCGCCGCTCGATGTAGAGATGCTTGAGGACGATACGCCCCTCGACCTCGGTGATCATGGTCGGTGCGAACTCCCTGATTTCCCCGATCAGTTCCGGCTCAAAGCGGTCGCGCGGAAAATCCACATTGGAGTACTCCCAGGTGTCGGCCATCCGACCGGCACGGTCGTGAACCTTGACCAGCTGATACTTCGATTCGATGTGTTCGCGGCTGACATCCTTGTTGCGTCTGTCCTTGATGATCTTGAACACATAGGGGAATGAGGGCAGGGTGAACACCAGCATCACCAGCCCCTTGATGCCGTCAGCAATCCGGAAGCGATCGGTCGAGTGCTTCAGATGGGTCAGCAGATCCCGGTAAAACAGGGTCTTGCCCTGCTTGTGCAGGCCCAGCATGGTGTAGAGCTCGCTCTTGGCCTTGTTGGGCAGAAGGGTCCGCAGAAACTGCACATATGCCGACGGCACCTCCATGTCGACCATGAAGTAGGAGCGGGCAAACGAGAACAGCACAGCGATCTGTTCCGGCTGAAACAGCACGGTATCGATCGCGACGCGCCCAAAACGGTTGCGCATGATGGGTACTGCAAAGGGGATGGGATCGCCGTCGTTGACGATCCGGCCAATCAGGTAAGCGCCCTTGTTGCGAAAGAACAGTGATCTGAGCACATGCACCTGCAGATCAGACTGCGAGTGCCATGGCCGTTCGAGTCTTTCGCACAGCGCCCGTTGCACCAGTCTGAGGTCGCGCGCAATGTCATCCCAGGGGCAGGCCAGACCCACATCCACGGCAATGTCGAGCAGGGTTCGCCGCAGACCACGCACACGCGGGTAGTAGACGCGGTAGGAGGGCGGATCCGAATCGAGATATTCGGTGGACACCTGCGGGCGCACGAACAGATTGTCGTTGCGGAAGTACTCCCGATGCAGCAGCTTGGTGGTGACCGAGTTGAAGAAGGTCTCGGCCAGCTCCGGCTGACGGTGTTCCGAAATCAGCTGGGTATAGGCCCGCTTGACCTCCCGCCAGAAGCTCGCCTCCATGCCACTCTGACCGTACTCACCCACCATGCGGTCATAGGCCTCGCGCACGCGAAGGTCGTAAAAGGTGATCCGCTCCCGCGCCAGCCGGCGCGAACGCCTTCCGGTCGGATCGCCGGTGACCCTGCGGGTGCAGACCATCGA
>CAYYDO010000015.1:0-7947 GCA_964470595.1 uncultured Burkholderiaceae bacterium
TCGGCCATCGGAATATCCAGAATGTTGAAATTCTGTCGGCGGATCAGATAAAGCAGCAAATCGAGGGGCCCCTCGAAGCTCTCCAGAATGACCTCGAGGGCGTCGGGCGGAATGTACAGATCGCGCGGGATCTGGGTCAGAGGCTCGCCATACAGCCGGGCGATGGTCTCGGGTGGAGCAGCGGTCGACGCGGGGTCCCCCTCGGGCCGTTGTGCGACATCGGCGACAACCTCGGTCATGGGCGCACCACCGAGCCGGGCTCAGTCTGTCTGATACACGTAGGGCTTTTGCCGAACGCGGATCTGTCGCGATCTTTCGAGGTCGTCGAGATCGATCGGTGCCTTGTCCCACAGGATCGCACGGCCTTCCTGTTGGGACTCCTCCAGGTGGGGCTTGTTGTCCTTGAGGCTGCGCAGGAACTGGGTGATTTCGGATTCGTAGAGAGCCATATGCCGGATTTTAGCCGAGCGATTCCCGATTGGCGGCAATCAGGGCGTCGATCCTGTCCCTTTCGATCCGGCTCATCAGGTGCGAGAACGCCCGTATGCGGCCGATGGGGGGGGCGGAGATATCGTCCCAAGCCAGCGGAGTCTCCAGACCGAACACGTCCTGCTCCACCCGGGCGGCGGTGAGCGGCAGGATCGGCTTGAGCAGGATGGTGATTCTCGCGAACGCGTCGAGAGCGCGGGTGCAGGAGGCGTGGAGCGAGGTGAGCAGAAGCGGGTCGTCATCGACCTTGCGCGCGATTTCCCAGGGTTTGGCGCTGTCGACAAAACCATTGACGGTATCCATCAGGGCGCAGGCCTCGCGCACCACGCGGGACGTGTCGCGCGCTTCGTAGGCATCGGCAATCCCCGGCGCTGCCGCAAGAATGGCGGCAATCACCGGGTGGTTGTGATCGTCCAGGGTGGGTTGGTGCAGATTGCCGCCGAATCGCTTGAGGATGAAACCAGCGCTGCGGCTCGCAATATTGACGAACTTGCCGACGAGTTCGCTGTTGATGCGCGCCACGAAATCACTGAGGTTCAGATCAAGGTCCTCCATCGAGCCGTTGAGTTTCGCCGCGAAGTAATAGCGCAGCCACTCCGGATGCAGACCCTGATCCAGGTAACTGCGGGCGGTGATGAAGGTGCCCCTCGACTTGCTCATCTTGGCGCCGTCGACGGTGAGGAATCCGTGGGCAAAGACATTCGTTGGTGTGCGATATCCCGCGAAGTGAAGCATCGCGGGCCAGAACAGGGTGTGGAAATAAAGGATGTCCTTGCCGATGAAGTGGTATTGCTCGATGTTTGAATCGGGTCGGACGAACGCATCAAAGTCGCGTCCATGGTCGCTGCACCATTTGCGCAGGCTTGCGTAGTAACCGATCGGGGCATCGAGCCATACGTAGAAGTACTTCCCTGGCGCGCCAGGTATCTCGAAGCCGAAATAGGGTGCATCGCGAGAGATATCCCAGTCGCTCAGGCCATCGCCATCGACCAGCCATTCCCGGAGCTTGTTGGCCGCCTCCGGTTGCAGTCTCTCGTCGGCGATGGCCCATTGCCGCAGAAATCCCGAGCAGCGCGGATCGGAGAGTCTGAAGAAATGGTGATCCGAATGACGTCTCTCGGGAGCGCTGCCAGACACCACAGAGCGCGGATTCAGCAGGTCGGTGGGCCCGTAGGTGGCACCGCAGACTTCACATGAGTCGCCATACTGGTCGGGAGCGTGACATTTTGGGCAGTTGCCCCGGATGAAGCGGTCCGGCAGGAACATTTCGCGCACCGGGTCGTACATCTGCTCGATACGCCGCACCTCGATCAGGCCGCCTGCCTTCAGTGCGGCATAGATGCCTTCCGAGAGTTCCCGGTTCTCTTCGGAATGGGTGCTGTGGTAGTGATCGAATGCCACTGCAAAATCCGCGAAATCCCGGGTGTGCTCATGCCAGACCCGATCGATCAGCGCTTCAGGGGTGATACCTTCCTTTTCCGCTCGCAGCATGATGGGTGTGCCGTGGGTGTCGTCTGCGCAGACATACACCACCTCATGGCCTCGAAGACGTTGAAATCTGGCCCAGATGTCCGTCTGGATGTACTCGACCAGGTGCCCCAGATGGATGGCGCCATTCGCGTACGGCAGCGCCGAGGTCACGAGGATGCGGCGGATATCGGATTGGGGCTGGAGGGATTGCTCGGGCATCGGAGGGGAATTGGGGAAGATACGAAGCAGGGTTGGCCTGATGGCCGGCTCAGGCCGTGTATTCTGCCCCAACTATGAGCACAGATCATTCCGCTTCCGTCAACGCCCTGTTGTCAACAGTCTTCGATCCGCGCATGGGCCCACCACCTGGCAAGGATCTGGTGAGCGCCAAGATGGTGGGCGAGGTCGCCGTGCGCGACAACGTTCTGCATGTCGAGATCGTCCTGCCCTATGCCGCCATGGGAGAGTCTGCCGTCTGGCAGGATCGCGTGGGCAAGGCGCTTGCGGGAATTGCTCCTGCGGGGGGCGTCAAGGTGAAGGTCACGGTCAAGGTGCGCGCCCGCGCGGTGCCCGGGACCATGAAACGTCTGCCCGGCATCCGCAACATCATTGCCGTGGCTTCGGGCAAGGGCGGCGTGGGCAAGAGCACCACGGCGGCCAACCTGGCGCTGGCGCTCGCTGCCGAAGGTGCGCGCGTCGGCATGATGGACGCCGACATCTACGGCCCGTCGCAGACGATGATGCTGGGCGCGGGCGGGCAGGCGTACTCGAACGAGCAGAACAAGATCGAACCCAAGGTGGCGCACGGCGTTCAGGTCATCTCCATGGGCATGCTCACCAATGACGACACGCCGATGGTCTGGAGGGGGCCGATGGCCTCGTCGGCGATGGAGCAACTGCTGACCGAGACGGCCTGGGATGACGTCGACTACCTGATTGTGGACATGCCGCCCGGTACCGGCGATATCCAGTTGACCCTCTCCCAGCGCGTCCCGGTGACCGGTGCCATCATCGTGACCACGCCTCAGGACATCGCTCTGCTCGATGCCAAGAAGGGCCTGGTGATGTTCGAGAAGGTCAAGGTACCGATTCTGGGCATCGTGGAGAACATGGCGATGCACTGTTGTTCCAAATGCGGTCATGTCGAGCACATCTTCGGCGAGGGCGGTGGCGCGCGCATGGCGGATCAGTATCAGGTTCAGTTTCTGGGCTCGCTTCCGCTGGATATCCGCATTCGCGAGCAGGCGGATTCGGGCCGCCCCTCCGTTGTGGCGGAACCCGACGGCCCGATCGCCCAGGCGTATCGCGAGATCGCGCGTACCGTCGGCGCCCGTGTGGCGATGCTCTCCGAGGACCACAGCGCCAAGTTTCCTTCGATCAAGATCGTCGGCACCTGACCTGGCCGTGGCACGCGCTTGTGCCACAATCCCCGCATGACAATCAAAAGCGATCGGTGGATTCGCAGCATGGCGGAATCGAAAGGCATGATCGAGCCTTTCGAGCCCGCCCAGGTGCGGTACGCCCAAGGCGGCAAGATCGTGTCCTATGGCACATCGAGCTATGGCTACGACCTGCGTTGTGCGGACGAATTCAAGATATTCACCAACATCAACAGCACCATCGTCGATCCCAAGAATTTCGATGAAGCCTCCTTTGTCGATTTCAAGGGGCCGGTATGCATCATTCCGCCGAATTCCTTTGCGCTGGCGCGGACCGTCGAGTACTTCCGCATCCCAAGAAACGTGCTCACGATCTGCCTGGGCAAGAGCACCTATGCCCGTTGCGGCATCATCGTGAATGTGACTCCGCTTGAGCCCGAATGGGAGGGTCATGTGACCCTCGAGTTCTCGAACACGACGCCGTTGCCGGCCAAGATTTATGCTGGCGAGGGCTGCGCCCAGGTCATCTTCCTCGAGTCGGATGAGGTGTGCGAGACATCCTATCGGGACAAGGGTGGCAAATACCAGGGGCAGACAGGCGTCACCCTGCCGCGTACCTGAGCAGCCGTCAGGGATCGCTCGCTCGCTTAACCGTTCTGCTGTCGAAGCGCTCGCTGGAGAAGGCGGCTTTGATGAGGCTGCGCGTGTAGTCGGAGGTGGGGTGCTCCAGGAGGTCGATGGTGGGGCCTGACTCCACGATGCGCCCACGATGCATGACCACCACCCGATGCGCGACAGCCCGTATCACTGCAAGGTCGTGGGTGATGAAGAGGTACGCCATGCCATGATCTCTCTGCAGACGCACCAGAAGTTCCAGCACCTGTTGCTGGATGGATACGTCGAGCGCACTGGTGGGTTCATCAAGAACGACCAGATCGGGTTGCAGGACCACCGCCCGGGCGATGGCGATCCTTTGGCGCTGTCCTCCCGAGAACTCATGCGGATAGCGGCTGATGCTCGCTCCGGGCAGACCGACCTCATCCAGGATCGCTGTGATCCGTGCTTTGCGCCAGGATGCAGGCTGGTCAGCAAAGTGCAGTGCGAGACCCTCCTCCAGAATCTCGCCGACGGTCATGCGAGGCGACAGCGCAGAGAACGGATCCTGAAAAACCACCTGCATGCGTCGGCGCAACCGGCGCAGTTCGCGTGTGTCAAGACTGCCGATGTCGGTGCCGTCGAGCCTTGCCGATCCGGACATCACGGCCGGATTGAGCCGAAGAAGCGAGAGTGCGAGGGTGGTCTTGCCCGAGCCGGATTCCCCGACGATGCCGACCGTCTCCCCACGACGCAGCTCAAGGCTGGCATCCTCGACCGCCTGAAATGTGCGGCGTTTCCAGAAGCCGGCCGGAATATTGAAGGTGCATCCCACCCGATTCGCTTCCAGAAGAGGCGGGGTGTCGACGATCCCGGCCACCATGCGTTGCGGACGGCTCCCCAGAAGCTGTCTCGTATAGGCGTGCTGGGGCAGGGAGAACAGTGTCTCGGTCAGATTGTGCTCAACGAGACGGCCGTGTTGCATCACGCCTACCCGGCGCGCAAACCGCTCCACCAGCGGGAGGTCATGCGTGATGAGCAGAATCGCCATCCCGTCCTCCTGCTGAATCTTCAGCAGCAGATCGAGCACCTGCTCCCGAATGGTCACGTCGAGTGCGGTTGTCGGTTCGTCTGCAATCAGCAGTTGCGGACTGCAGGCCAGCGCCATGGCGATGACCACCCGCTGACGTTGCCCGCCGGACAGTTGATGCGGGAATGCCGCAGCCCGTCTGGCCGGCTCGTCCACTCCGGTTCGGTCAAGCAGTTCGATGGCGCGTGCGAGTGCCGCGCGATGTCCGAGACCCTCGTGCAATTCCAGTACTTCGGCGATCTGATCGCCGACGGTGAACAGCGGGTTGAGAGCCGACAGCGGCTCCGGGAAAATCATCGCAATATCGCGGCCCCGGATCGCACGCATCTCGCGATCGCTGCAACGGCTGATTTCGACGGTCTCACATGGTTGGCCCGATAGGCGGTCCCGCGGCGTCCAGCGCAGTTTTCCTGTGGTGCTGGCTTCCGGGAGCAGGCGCAGGATGGAGAGTGCGCTCACGGTCTTGCCGCTGCCGGATTCGCCGACCAGTGCGAGGCGGTCGCCCGGCATGATGTCAATGGACAGTCCCCGAACAGCCAGTGTGGGGACTCCCGTGCTCATGAAGGCGACGTTCAGGTCGTCGATAGCCAGCAGAGGCGGAACATCGCCGCCCGAGAAACCGGCGGCCGGGATCCCCTCGGGCCGGCGCTCGGGGATTGCGTCACGTGAGATGTCATCCGCTTGGATTGCGTCCGCACTCATGTCAGTTCCTGCGGGTGTCGAGTGCATCGCGCAGCGCCTCGCCGATGAATATCAGCAACAGCAGCAACGTGACCAGGAGGCCAAAGGTGGACAGGGAGATCCACCAGGCATCGAGATTGGCCTTGCCCTGGGCAAGCAGTTCACCCAGGCTTGGCGTCGAGGAGGGCACACCCAGTCCGAGAAAGTCCAGGCTGGTGAGTGCCAGAATGGCTGCGCTCATGCGAAACGGCAGGAATGCAATCACTGGCGTGAGGCTGTTGGGCAGGACATGCCGCCAGATGATCTGGCCATCGCTCAGGCCCAGTGCCCGTGCTGCTGTAACGTAATCGAGACTGCGATTGCGAAGGAACTCTGCGCGGACGTAATCCGACAGACCCATCCAGCCAAACAGTGACAGGATGACCAGAAGGATCAGCAGGCCGGGTTCGAAGACCGAGGCCAGGATGATCAGCAGATAGAGTTCCGGCACGGAGCCCCAGATTTCGATGAATCGCTGAATGACCAGATCTGTCCTGCCGGCGAAATAGCCCTGTATTGCACCCATCAGAATTCCGAGTACGACGCCGATCGCAGTGAGCGCGAGCGCAAAAAGTACGGAAATGCGAAAACCATACAGCAGTCGTGCAAGCACATCTCGGCCGCGATCATCGGTACCAAGCCAGTTGACGGCTGATGGGGCTGCCGGGTTGGGGCTGGGTGCAAAATAGTTCAGGCTGTTGAATGAGTACCGGTTGAGGGGATAGATGGCCCAGTTGTCACCGGAACGAAGATTCTGTTCGATGAATGGATCAAGGTAATCGGTGGGCGTTTCGAAATCTCCGCCGAAGATCTTTTCCGGATACTCCTTGAGCATCGGAAGGTAGAACTCCCCCTCGTAGCGCACCACGATCGGCTTGTCATTGGACAGTACTTCCGCAAAAAGTGAAAGTGCGAATGCCGCGAGAAAGATCCACAGGCTGAGCAGCCCTCGTCGGTTTCGGCGGAAACGCTGCCAGGCCCGGCGGCCGGGCGACAGGCTTGGATTTTCGTCGGGTGCGGCTGCCGATGTCATGCGCGGTGACTCTCGAATTGAACACGCGGATCGACCCAGACATAGAGCAGATCGTTGAGAAGCTTGGCCACAAGTCCGATGAGCGAGAAAAAGTAGAGTGTGCCGAGGACCACCGGATAGTCGCGCTTGATCACGGATTCATAGGACAGCAGACCAAGGCCATCGAGCGAGAACAAGGTCTCGATCAGCAGCGATCCGGTGAAAAACGCCCCCACGAAGGCTGCCGGAAAACCGGTGACCACGGGGATCAGGGCATTGCGAAAGACGTGACGCCACAACACTGTGTTTTCAGGCAGCCCCTTGGCCCGCGCGGTCAGCACATACTGCTTGCGAATCTCTTCAAGCATGGTGTTCTTGGTCAGCATGGTGGTGACGGCGAAGCTGCCCAGCGTCATGCAAATGACTGGAAGCGTCATGTGCCAGAGGTAGTCCAGCACCTTTCCTGCCAGCGAAAGGGAATCCCAGTCGTCCGAGGTCAGGCCACGCAGGGGAAAAAGTTGCAGGAAACTGCCCCCACCGAACAGCACGAGCAGTGCCACACCGAGAACGAAACCCGGGATCGCGTAACCGATCAGAATGGCGGTGCTCGTCCACAAGTCGAATCGCGAACCATGCCGCACTGCCTTGGCAATGCCCAGTGGAATCGAGATGAGATAGGTGAGCAGGAATGTCCAGATGCCCAGGCTGATCGATACCGGAAGCTTGTCCTTCATCAGTTCCCAGACGCTGCGATCGTGGAAGAAACTGCGACCCAGGTCGAACTGCAGGAATCCGACCACCATGTGCACGAACCGCTCGTGAACCGGCTTGTCAAAGCCGTAGAGCGCCTTGATCTCTTCGAGCTTGGCTGCGTCGACACCTCGGTGACCCCGGTAGATGTTGCTGGTCTGCCCGACTTCCGCACTGGCACCCCCGGGCAGTGTGGCCGATGCCCCGCCAATGGCGGCGTGATCGCCCTTGAGCATCTGCACCATCTGCTCCACCGGGCCACCAGGCACGAACTGGATGATGGCAAAAGTGATGAGCAGAATTCCAAGCAGTGTCGGCACCATCAGCAGCAGGCGTTTGGCGATGTATCGGACGAGCGCTGGGGTCATGGTCTGGCCTCCTTGCCGGGTGCCGCGCCGTCCTTCCACCACCAGGACGACACCACCCAGTCCTCCGAGTGGTAG
>CAYYDO010000015.1:7957-22489 GCA_964470595.1 uncultured Burkholderiaceae bacterium
GGGAAGCTGCTGCGGTCGACTGAGTCCGGACCGGTAGGCGATGCGATGGGTACTGTTGTGCCAGTGCGGAATCGCGTAATGGCCAACCCTGAGCACCCGATCAAGGGCCCGAGCAGCAGTGATCAGGTCATCACGATTCTCCACGGAGAGTATGCGTTGCACCAGCGCATCGACCGCCGGGTCTTTCAATCCGATGAAATTGTCGCCTCCGGGCTCATCGGCCGCCGGGCTGGTGAAACGAAAGACCAGTTCGTTGCCGGGACTCTGGCTCGAGAGATACCAGTGGACGATCATGTCGTAATCGAAGTTGTCGATACGCTTCTTGTAGAGCGATGTATCGGTGACGCGCACGCGCACCGTGATGCCGAGCTTTGCGAGATTGCGCGCGAATGGCGCAACGATCCGCTCCCAGGTCCGGCTCGACAGAAGGACCTCGAAACTGAATGCCTGCCCGGAGGCGTTGCGCAGGGCACCGTCGCGATAGGTCCATCCCGCCTCTGCAAGAAGACCTCTGGCACGCCTGAGGTTTTCGCGCAGGCTGCCCGGCGGCGATGTCTCGGGAGGAAGGGGGACCGGACCGAAGACCGCTGGCGAGACACGACCGATCAGCGGTGAGAGCAGCCTCAGTTCAGCCTCAGACGGTGTATCACGCGCAGCCATCTCGGTGTTGGTGAAATAGGAGGGTGAGCGCTTGTACTGGTTGTAGAAGAGCTGCCGGTTCATCCACTCGTAATCGAGCGCCAGACCGATCGCCTCGCGCACGCGCGCATCGGCAAACATCGGCTTGCGGATGTTGAAGTAGAAGGCCTGCATGCCCTGGGCATTCGAGTTCGCGAGCTCGGTCTTCTGCAGGCTGCCATCGGCAAAGCGCCGCCCGATATAGCTTCGCGCCCAGTTCTTTGCGGCATTCTCGTGAACGAAATCGAATTCACCTGCCTTGAATGCCTCGATTCGGGCGAACTCATCCTTGTAGTACCGGAAACTCACGACATCGAAATTGAATTGCCCACGACGTGCCGGGACCTGGTCACCCCAGTAGTCGGCTCTGCGACGGAAGCGGATGCTCTTGCCCAGATCGACGCGTTCGATGGCGTAGGGCCCGGTGGCGATCGGGTGATCCTGAATCCATTGCTCGAAGGGTTTGTCTGTGCCCTGTTGACGGCCCCACTTTGCCGAGAACACGGGGACGGCACCAACGATCATGTGCAACTCCCGGTTACGACGGCTGAAATTGAACCGTATGGTGCGCGCGTCGATGACTTCGACATCGCGCACGTCCGCCCAGTAGTTGCGCCAGATCGGGCTTGCCGACTTGCTGCGCAGGGTATCGAACGAGAACTTGACGTCTTCCGCCAGAACGGGGTCACCATTGGAGAAACGGGCCTCCGGGCGCAGACGGAACATGATTGACATGCGGTCGGGCGCAAGCTTCATGTCCTGTGCCAGCAGACCGTACATGCTCATGGGCTCGTCAAGGCTGCCAATCGTCAGGGATTCGAACATCAGGTCCATGACCCCCCGCGCCGCGATCCCCTTGAGGGTGAAGGGATTGAGCTTGTCGAAGGTGCCCATCGCCGACAGGCGCAGTTCACCGCCCCGGGCGGCGGTTGGATCGACATAGCGGAAGTGTGTGAACTCCGGGCCGTAGCGCGGTGTGTCACCCAGGGCCATACCGTGCACGAAGACATCTGCCGACCGCTGCCCCGAGGGTTTTCCTGCGGCTGTTGTGGCGATCGGCATCAGCAGGGGAAGGACAGCCATCAGACCGAGGATCGGGCGGGCAATCCAGCGACCGAGCGCCTTCAGGCACAGAGGTGGCTTTGGGGTGTGCAGGGGCGGGGGACGGCTCATGGGACGCAGTGTATCCAAGCTCCGGGAGCCGGACGATTAGAATTGCCCCCTAGCGTCGGTGTGCTCCCGTCCTGACGGATGGGCTCAGAGCGGTTTATTCGAAGGAGCAGTCATGGGTTTTCTTCACGGCAAGCGGATTCTGATTACCGGTCTGCTGTCCAATCGGTCCATTGCCTATGGCATCGCCGAGGCCTGTCATGCCCAGGGTGCCGAACTCGCATTCACCTATCAGAATGAGCGGTTCGAGACAGTCAGCTTTCTGACTGCATGACAGCGTTGGCAGCCCACTGGCCAACTCTTGACGGGCTCGTTCATGCGATTGCATTTGCCCCCCGTGAGGCCATTGCCGGAGACTTCCTGGACGGTTTGTCCCGAGAGGGCTTCCGCGTCGCGCATGAGGTGTCGGCCTACAGTTTCCCGGCGCTCGCCAAGGCCGCGTTGCCGATGATGAATCCCGCTGGCGGTGCGATGATCACGCTGACCTACCTCGGTGCCGAACGATTCGTGACGAATTACAACACCATGGGCCTTGCCAAGGCGAGTCTGGAGGCCTCCGTGAGGTATCTGGCGAGCAGCCTTGGCCCCCGCAACATCAGGGTCAATGGCATATCGGCCGGTCCGATCAAGACCCTCGCCGCTGCAGGTATCAAGGGGTTCGGCAAGATTCTCGATGTCGTCGAGCGTTCGGCACCTTTGCGCCGGAACATCACCATCCAGGATGTTGGCAATGTCGCCGCGTTCATGCTCTCTGATCTCGCCAGCGGAGTGACTGCGGAAATCACATACGTAGATGCCGGTTTCAATACAGTGGCAATCGGGATACCCGATTAAATGACACGGCGTATCGATGTACGGATTCTCACGCCGTTCGGCCAGGAGTCCGGCATGGGCAACTGGCGTACGGCATCCCGTTATGCCCACATGCTTCGTGCAAGCGGTATCAACGCATCCGTGTTCGAACCGTCATCGGCTGACGATGCGCTCGTGTCCTCCGGGCAGCGCACCGTTGCGGTGGTGTTGAATGCCTATCGTTCCGCTGAGCAGATCGCCATGTGTGTCCGAGGTGGCATTCCCGTGATGGTCGTCATGACCGGGACTGATCTGTATGGCAGTCTCAGGCCGGCCAACGCAGGTCAACCCGATTATCGGGTTGCCGAGCAGGCCATGGTATCGGCGAAGCTGATCCTGGCGCTGCAGTCCGAGGCCTCTGCGGAGATTCAATCCCGTTGGCCCGCCCTCGCGGATCGGGTGCACACACTGATTCAGACGTCGCCCCCGCGACGGCCGCATGCACCGGAGGTGACGCCGCACAGCAAGACCGTGCGCTTCATGATCGCTGCGCACTTCCGGGAGGAGAAAGATCCCCGAACGGCTTTTCTCGGGTTTCACGAGGCGTTCCCCGAGGGATGGGGGCAGCGCGCCGATGGGCGCAGGGTTCCCGTCAGGCTGATTCATGTCGGGGGCTATCGCGACAAGGTTCTGGCTCAGGAAATGATGCGGCTGAGCGAGCGATACCCGGGCATATTGATCGAAGGTCCCCGCACACACGCCGAGACGATGCGTCAGATGACCCACGTGCATTGTCTGCTCCAGCCCTCCGTGTCGGAGGGAGGCGCTCTGGTGATTGCAGAGGCTGTCGCCTGCCGGCTGCCAATCATCGCCTCTGATATTCCTGCGCATCGCAGTCAGCTTGGCAGTGATTACCCAGCCTTGTTCCCCGTTCGTGACACCGAAAAGCTCGCCCAACCCATGAACCGTTTCACCGCCGATCCGAGCCTGGTCGCCGACATGCACAGCATGCATCCCCGACTCCAGGCCACACTGGCGTCGCCGGCGCATGAGCGCGAGGAGTTGGTTAGACTTGTGCGGCGACTTGCCGAACACCTCCCCAAGGAAGCCTGATGAACGCGCCCACCACCTCCAAACGTCTGTCCGAACTGGCCCATGGCGGCGGGTGCGGATGCAAGATCGCGCCTGCGGTCTTGAGTGAAATCCTGGCGCGTCTGCCCATGGGCCTTGCCCCAAAGGAGCTGCTCGTCGGGACCGAAACAAGCGATGACGCTGCCGTCTGGAAACTCAACGATCAGCAGGCCCTGGTGGCGACCACGGACTTCTTCATGCCGGTCGTCGATGATCCGACCGATTTCGGTCGGATCGCCGCGACCAACGCCATCTCCGATATCTATGCCATGGGTGCCCGACCGATCTTCGCCCTGGCTCTGGTCGGAATGCCGGTCAATGTGCTGCCTGCCGAAACGATCGCCGCCATACTCAGGGGCGGGCACATGGTCTGCGAGTCTGCCGGTATTCCGATTGCGGGAGGGCACACCATCGACTCGGTTGAGCCGATCTACGGACTGGTTGTGCTGGGTCTTGCGCATCCGGATCACATCCGCCGTAATCGTGATGCGCGCGAGGGCGACATGCTGATCCTTGGAAAGGGTCTTGGCGTTGGCGTGTATTCGGCAGCTCTCAAGAAGCAGGCGCTCTCTGATTCGCTCTATCGCGAGATGGTGGCCTCGACGACCACACTGAACCGCGTGGGTGCCGATCTTGGAGCGCTGGATGATGTCCATGCGCTGACAGACGTCACAGGATTCGGTCTCGCGGGGCATCTCCTGGAGATTGCCCGTGGTTCCCAGCTCGACGCCGAGATTGCGGCAGCTTGCCTGCCGGTTCTGCCTGGCGTGCGTGAGCTGATCGGGCAAGGTTTCTACACCGGTGCATCGGATCGCAACTGGCAGAGTTATGGTCAGGATGTCCAGCTTGCAGAAGGTCTTGGGTCCGATGTTCGCGTGCTGCTGAGCGACCCCCAGACCAGCGGGGGGCTCCTGGCCTGCGTGGCACCCGATGCAGCGCCGCGTGTCTTGCGCATGTTCCACGACGCGGGCTTCGCGACTGCCTCGGTGATCGGGCAGATGCATGCCCGTCGTTCCCCGCGTGCCGTCGTGCGCGTGACCTGATTTCCCTTACTCCGTCTGCCGCGACACACTGATGATTGCTTACCACGAGCTGATGCGCCATGTCCTGGAAAAGGGCAGCCGCAAGTCGGATCGTACCGGCACCGGTACGCTCTCGGTATTCGGCTGGCAGATGCGATTCAACCTGGCAGAGGGCTTTCCCCTTGTTACGACCAAGAAGCTTCACCTGAGGTCGATCATTCATGAACTTCTGTGGTTCCTCAGTGGATCCACGAATGTGCGTCCCCTTCAGGATCAGGGCGTGAGCATCTGGGATGAGTGGGCAGGTCCGGACGGAGAGCTCGGTCCGGTCTACGGACGGCAGTGGCGTGCCTGGCCCGCCCCAACCGCCACAGACCCGAGCGCGTGCATCGATCAGATCTCCGCATTGATCGAGCAGATACGTGCGCAGCCCGACTCCCGCAGGCTCATCGTCTCGGCATGGAATGTCGCCCAGATTCCGCAGATGGCGCTCGCTCCCTGTCATGCCCTGTTCCAGTTTCATGTGGCCGATGGGAAGTTGTCCTGTCAGCTCTATCAGCGCAGTGCGGATATCTTTCTGGGCGTCCCCTTCAACATCGCCAGCTATGCGCTGCTGACGCATATGGTGGCTCAGCAGTGCGATCTCGCCCCGGGTGATTTCATCTGGACGGGTGGCGACTGTCATCTTTACCTGAATCACCTCGATCAGGCGCGGGAGCAACTGGGCCGTGCGCCTTTCCCCTTGCCCAGCCTTCGGATTCATCGTCGCCCGCCAACGATCTTCGATTATCGTTTCGAGGATTTCGAAATCGTCGGATACCAGTCACACCCACACATCAAGGCGCCCGTCGCCATCTGATGATGCCCCGTATGTCGCATGAGTTCGTACTGCTGGCTGCGGTAGCGCGCAATGGCGTGATTGGTTGCAACAATGCGCTGCCGTGGCATCTGCCCGAGGATCTTCGTCGATTCAAGTCGATGACCACCGGGCATTGCGTGCTCATGGGCAGAAAGACATTCGATTCCATTGTGGCCCGTCTCGGACACGCGCTTCCCAACCGCACCTCTCTCGTCTTGACACGGGATCTCTCCTGGCGGCCACCCGCTGGTGGCGGCGAGGTCAGAGTGCTGCATCGTATCGACGATATTGCGATCGCGCCGGGTCAGCCGGTGTTCGTGATCGGAGGCGAGGAGGTGTATCGACAGACCCTGCCGCTTGCGCATCGCCTCGAGATCACGGAGATCGATCTTCTCCCCGAAGGTGATGCCTTCTTCCCGCAAATCGATGCTGCGCACTGGCAGTATGTTCCCGGAGAGATGCTGTACAGTGATACCGGCGGGCTTCGTTATCGTTTCTCCCGCTATGAGCGGCGCAGTCAGACCCCGGGAGGGAGTCAGTGAACCGGCATGCAACCGCGTGCGTGCTGGTGTGCGCGTTGCTGTTCGCAGGATGCAGTGAACCCCCGGCAACCCCCGCATTGCCAAGGCTGGTCAAGGTGTTTGTCGTGGGCGATTCGGTGGAATCGGAGCCGCCGCCTGTCGAGACGCCAAAGCCACTGGTGCGTGATCCGGCTGCGCTGGCGTTCGATGCTGCAGGCAGGATCATGACCGTGCTCATCCAGCAGGGTGAGCGGGTATCGACCGGTCAGGCGCTTGCCCGCCTCGATCCGAGTAATCTGTCGCTTGCGGAGTCCTCTGCCCGGATTCAGTACAACGCTGCGCTTGCCGAGCTGGAGTTCGCCGAAAGCGATTTTCAGCGCTATGTCGAACTGTTCCGCAAGGGATTCATCTCCTCTGCCGAGATCGACCGTCGTCGCTCCCAGGTACAACTGGCAAGAGCGCGATTTGAATCCTCGGCTGATCAGCTGGGTTTCCTGACCCTGCGCGCCATCGAGCCCGGTGTGGTGACTGCGGTGACTGTTGCCACGGGTGCATCCGTCGCGGCCCGGCAGGTCGTGGTGCGCCTGGCACTTGATTCCCCGTCCGCGACCGCTGATCCGATCGTGGCGCCTGTGGTCAGGAGCACGACGGTGACCCGCCAGCGGATGGTGCGTATTCCGCTGTCGGCCGTTGTCGGTGGCAATGCTGTCTACAAATTGCGCACAGAGGGCCCCGCACAGGCGCGTCTGGAACGCCAGAGCATTCGGACCGGGGCGGTGACCGAGCAGTGGGTCGAGGTGATCTCGGGCCTCGTTCCGGGCGACCGAATCGTTGCGGCCGGCACGCATGCTGTCGCCGACGGCGAGATCGTGCGACTCGACTCGCGCTGATCGGATCAGCAAGCGTCCCCGATGCAAGGCGACCGCTTCAATCTCTCGCGCTGGGCCATCGAGCACCCGGCATTGATCCGCTACCTGATGGTGGTGCTCCTGTTCATGGGGGTCGGTGCTTATTTCCAGCTCGGACAGGACGAGGACCCGCCGTTCACCTGGCGGGCCATGGTGGTGCGAACCGACTGGCCTGGAGCAACTGCGCTGCAGGTAGCCGAGCAGGTGACCGACAGGCTCGAGCGGGTACTTCAGGAAGTGCCCTATGCCGACATCATTCGCAGTTACTCCAAGCCAGGCGAGTCGGTCATCATCTTCCAGATCGAGGACAGCTCCCCGCCGTCCGAGGTCAACCACTCCTGGTATACCGTGAGAAAGCGCATCGGGGACATGCGGGCCTCTCTCCCCGCTGGCGTTCAGGGGCCATATTTCAACGATGAGTTTGGCGATACCTTTGGCGTGATCTACGCGCTCTCGGCGCCCGGCTATGCGCCGCGGGACCTTCGCGATTTTGCGCTGCTCGCCCGACAGCGACTTCTCGAACTGAATGATGTCGGCAAGGTCGAGATCTATGGCCTGCAGGATGAGCGCATCTATGTCGAGTTGTCGCGACAGCGTCTGGCGCGACATCAGATTACCGTGCAGCAGGTGGTTGCACAGCTTACGGCGCAGAATGCGGTCGAGTCGGCCGGCAGCCTGATTACCGATGTGGTGCAATTGCCATTGCGGGTCGAGGGAAGTGTCGCTTCGGTCGAAGATCTCCGAGCCCTGCCTCTGCGTCTTGCCGGACAGGTGCTGCGGCTGGGGGACATCGCCGATGTTCGCCGTCAGACCGTCGATCCACCCTTCACCAAGGTGCGGTTTCAGGGCGAGGAGGTTGTTGCCATCGGGGTGTCGATGCGCAAGGGCGGCGACATCATTGCTTTGGGCAAGCGCCTGGCCACGGAAAAACAGAGAATTCAGGAGCAGCTGCCCGCCGGTGTGATCCTCCGACAGGTGCAGGATCAGCCCACGGTCGTCGCGCACTCTGTCAACGAATTCATTCAGGTGCTTCTCGAAGCGGTGGTGATCGTTCTCGGTGTGAGTCTGCTTGCCCTGGGGCTGCATCGTAGACCCTGGCGCATTGATCCGCGACCGGGTCTGGTGGTGGCTGTAAGTATCCCGCTGGTACTTGCGGTCACCTTCCTGATCATGAAGTTCTGGGGGGTGGGGCTGCACAAGGTATCGCTCGGTTCGCTCATCATCGCCCTGGGTCTTCTCGTGGACGATGCCATCATCGTGGTCGAGATGATGGTGCGCAAACTGGAAGAGGGCGCTGATCGACTGTCCGCAGCCACCTCGGCGTACCGTCTGACAGCCATGCCTATGCTCACTGGCACGCTGATTACGGCGGCTGGTTTTCTGCCGATCGGAATGGCGAAGTCTGCGACGGGCGAGTACACCTTTGCCATCTTTGCAGTGACCGCAGCGGCGTTGATCGTTTCCTGGCTGGTGTCGGTGGTGTTCGTTCCTTACCTGGGGTGGCGCATGCTGCGGGCTCCGCAGCGCGCCAGTGGTGCCGAGGAGGAGCATTTCGACGGAATGTTCTACAGGGGGTTTCGCTGGACCGTTTCCTGGTGCGTGGATCACCGGGCGCTGACCATACTGATCACTCTCGTGGTCTTCGGCCTTGGCCTCTTTGGCATGACGCGTGTGCAACAGCAGTTTTTCCCCGACTCGATACGTCTCGAGGTGATGGTCGATGTCTGGATGCCCGAGGGCTCAAGCATCAAGGCAACGGAGTCGGTCGGTCGCAGAGTCGAGTCGCACATCATGACGCGCGAGGGCGTGGAGAGCGTGAACACCTGGATCGGCACAGGCGCGCCACGATTCTTTCTGCCGCTGGATCAGATACTTCCACAGTCCAATGTGGCCCAGCTGATTGTGGTGGCGTCAGATGCCGCCGCACGGAGCCGTCTGCTTGCTGAATTAGGCCCGGGCCTTCGCGAATCCTTTCCGGAGGCCCGCATCCGGGTGAGGCTCCTGCCCAATGGCCCGCCTGTGTCCTATCCCGTTCAGTTCCGGGTGATCGGTCCCGACCCGGCAGTCCTGCGTCGCCTTGCCGATGAGGCCAAGAACATCCTGCGCAAGGATTCACGCCTGATCGGGATCAACGACAACTGGAACGAGGCGATCCCGGTGGTCCGCGTGGATGTGGATGCGGATCGTGCACGCCAGTTCGGGGTGTCGGCTCAGGCGCTCGCGCAGACGCTGGCGGCCCAGTATGCCGGGGTGGCGATCGGTCAGTACCGAGAGCAGGACAGGCTCGTGCCGATCATGCTTCGGCTGCCGAGATCAGAGCGCGATCGGGTCACTGAACTGACCGAGACATTGATCCCATCGGCAGCGGGGCAGGCCGTGCCGCTCTCCCAGGTGGCACGGATTCACACGGTCTGGGAACCCGGCGTGATCTGGCGGGAGAATCGCGAATTCGCAATCACCGTGCAAGCCGATGTGCTGGCAGGTCTGCAGGGTGCCACGATGACAGCCGTGGGACTGCAGGCGTTGCAACCGCTGCGCGATCGTTTGCCGTCCGGATATCGCCTGACGGTGGGCGGGTCGGTGGAGGAGAGCCGCAAAGGGCAGAGGTCCATCATGGCGGGTCTTCCCGTGATGTTGTTCATCATCTTCACCCTGCTCGTGATGCAACTGCAGAGTTTCAGCCGGGCCATGCTGGTCTTTCTGACCGGCCCCCTCGGGATCACAGGCGCTGCCGCCGCACTGCTCGTGTCCGGGAGGCCCTTCGGCTTTGTCGCCATGCTCGGAGTGATTGCGCTCTCGGGGATGATCATGCGCAATTCGGTCATTCTGATTGATCAGATTGAACAGGATCGCCGCTCGGGTCTGGATCCCCGTTCGGCCGTGATCGAGTCGGCGGTCAGGCGTTTCCGGCCGATCGTTCTGACTGCCGCTGCCGCTGTGCTGGCGATGATTCCGCTCGCCCGCAGTGTGTTCTGGGGTCCGATGGCGGTTGCGATCATGGGCGGGCTGATTCTTGCGACATTGCTCACGCTCTTGTCGCTGCCCGCCATGTACGCGGCCTGGTTCAGAGTGTCCCGCAAGCCCGCTGCGTGAGTGAGCAGTGTCGTCCCATCCGCCACCATCACGAACGGCGCCACCGGCTGACCGAATCCGGGATTCGGAGAGGTCACGTGCCTCGATTCTTGACGCGGCCCGCACCGAGTTTGCTCGCCACGGGCTGGCAGGTGCGCGAATGGACCGGATTGCGGAGGCGGCCCGCCTGAACAAGAGGCTGATTTACTACTACTTTCAGGACAAGGAGCAGCTCTTCCAGGAGGTTCTGGAAAATGCTTACCGCGATATTCGGGAGAGAGAAAAGGCCTTGCGCCTCCAGGATCTCGAACCTTGCGAGGCGCTGAGCCGGCTCGTGGAGTTCACCTGGAGCTATTACCTGGAAGTGCCGGAATTCATCACGCTTCTGAACAGCGCGAATCTGCACCGGGCCCGTCATTTGAAGGAATCCGGTCGTGCGCGGGAACTCACCTCACCGCTGGTGGACATGCTCGCGGCAATCATCAGCGCGGGCCAGGATCGTCGGATCTTTCGCGACGATATCGATCCGGTGCAACTCTACATATCGATTGCCGCTCTCGCGTATTTCTATCTTTCGAACAATCACACCCTCTCGGCCATCTTCGGTCGTGACTTGTTGAGCGCCCGGGCGCGCAAGGAGCGTCTGGCGCATATGCAGGATGTCATTCTCGGCTATGTACGACGGGCGTGAGCGCCTGAGTTTCGCGACGTCCGACGTTCGCGCAGCCGTTGAACCGACGGATCGCGTGGCGCCATGCGGCGCGTGTTACGCACGGGGTTGCGCTTGCCGGAATGCGAAGTCGCCTCTATTATTCACCAGATAGTTAATTAAAAAAGGAGGCGTTGTCATGATGTTCCCGCGTTCATGGATCCGGTTTGCGCTGTGCAGCCTGGCGATCGCAGGCCCCGCAATAGCGATTGCGCAAGGCGCCTATCCCTCCAAGCCGATCAAGGTGGTGGTCCCCTTTGCAGCGGGAAGTACCACCGACATCATTGCCAGAGCCATCACGGACAAGATGAGTCAGAGCCTCGGGCAACAGCTGGTGGTCGAAAACCGTGCTGGTGCAAGTGGAACGATCGGCCAGACCCAGGTGGCGAAGTCAGCGCCGGATGGCTACACCATCATGATTCACTCCAGTTCTCACACCGTAAGCCCATGGACATTCAAGCAGTTGCCGTTTGATACGGTCGCCGACTTCACCGCAGTCACACCAATCTCGAGCACACCAAATGTGCTGGTGATTTCGCCGTCGAAAAACATCAAGACGCTTCAGGAATTGGTGGCGCTAGCGCGAGCCAAACCAGGGTCGCTGAACTTCGCTTCCGCGGGTCAGGGAAGTGCAACTCACCTCAATGCGGAGAAGTTCAGGCTGGCTGCCCGAATCGAGGCAGTCAATATTCCGTTCAAGGGTTCTGCCGAGGCGGTGACCGAGGTGATCGCGGGGCGGGTCGACTACTATTTTTCCCCCATCGCACCGGTGATCAGCCAGATCCAGGCGGGGCAGCTTCTTGCCCTGGCGGTGGGATCTCCACGTCGCGCCACAGCATTGCCCAACATCCCCACCACGGCCGAGGCCGGGGTGCCGGGTTCGGAATTCAATTTCTGGATCGGCATGTTCGTGCCTGCGAAAACTCCGGCAGATGTTGTCTCGCGGCTTCATGATGAAGTGGTGAAGGCGCTTGCCACTGCTGATGTAAAGGAGCGGTTTCAGAAGCTCGGTGCCGATGCCTGGACGCTCAAGCCAGACCAGTTTGCCGAGTACATCCGCGATGAGATCAAGCGCAACGAGGCCCTGGTGAAGGCTGCCGGCCTTACCGCTCAGTAGTCTCTCAAGACCGAACCTGGGGAACAGCATATGCCGACGGAGCGTCTTGGCATCATCATGCACGGCGTCACTGGACGGATGGGATTGAATCAGCATCTCATCCGGTCCATCATGGCCATTCGCAATGAGGGAGGGGTGCAACTCTCCGACGGCAGACGCGTGCTGCCCGACCCGATTCTGGTCGGACGCAATGCGGAAAAAATCGAGTCGCTCGCAAGGGCGCATCAACTCAGCCGCACCACAACGCGTCTTGACGAGGCGCTGGCCAATCCGAACGACACCGTGTTTTTCGATGCCGGTTCGACACAGATGCGTCCAGGATTGCTCGCTCAGGCCATTCGCGCAGGCAAACACATCTATTGCGAGAAGCCAATTGCCACCACTCTTGCCGAAGCGGTCGATATCGCACGTGTGGCCCGCCGGGCGGGGATCAAGCACGGTGTGGTGCAGGACAAGCTGTTTCTGCCGGGTCTGCGCAAACTGGACATGTTGCGCCGGGCGGGATTCTTCGGGCGGATTCTGTCAGTCCGTATCGAGTTCGGTTACTGGGTATTCGAGGGAGATCTCCAGCCCATTCAGCGCCCAAGCTGGAACTACCGCCAGGAAGATGGGGGCGGAATCATTCTCGATATGGTCTGCCACTGGCGGTATGTGCTCGACCATCTTTTCGGTCGGGTCGATTCGATTTCCTGTCTGGGCGCCACACACATTCCGCAGCGCTGGGATGAGTCCGGAAAGCCCTACGCGGCCACGGCCGATGATGCGGCGTATGCCACCGTGCAGATGACGGGTCACGATGGTGAGCCCATCGTGGCACAGGTCAACATGTCGTGGACCACCCGGGTTCGACGCGATGACCTGGCGGTGTTTCATGTGGATGGCACGCACGGATCAGCGGTTGCGGGACTGACCGATTGCCGTGCACAGAGTCGCGTTGCGACGCCGCGACCGGTATGGAACCCGGATGTTCGCCAGGCAATGAATTTCCACGACCAGTGGCAACTGATTCCGGATACACAGCCCTTTGATAACGGATTCAAGATTCAGTGGGAGCATTTCATCCGGCATGTCGTCGAGGATGCGCCGTATCGCTGGACGCTGCCCGAGGGCGCCAAGGGTGTTCAACTGGTGGAAGCAGCCCTGCAGTCGTGGCGCGAACGACGCTGGATCGATGTCCCTGCGCTCGAGTTGTAAAGGGGCCCACGTGACGATTCCCCTGCTTCTTCCCACCGCTGAGGGCCGTATCGTGCCCTATGCGCTGCGTGGTACACCGATTCCGCCAGCAGGCGATACAGATACCGCGTCGCTGTGCAGAATCGCTTTCTCGGCTGCGCACGTCGTAGCCAATCCCTGGACCACAAACGATCCCTGGGTGCATGCCTCCGTCGATTGGGAACAGACCATTGCCTACCGGGAATATCTTTGGTCACTCGGCTTGGGGGTTGCCGAGGCCATGGATACGGCACAGCGAGGAATGGGGCTGGATTGGCCCCAATCTCTCGAGTTGATTCGCCAGTCGGTGGCGGCATGCCGCAGGCATCCCGGCGCTCGCATGGCATCGGGGTGTGGAACGGATCACCTCGCTCCCGATGCGGCGTCATCGATCGATGATGTGGTGGCCGCGTACGCGCTGCAGATGGAGGCCATCGAGTCGGCGGGCAGCCCCCTGATCATCATGGCCAGCCGTGCTCTGGCCAGAGTCGGGAAAGGGCCGCAGGACTACATCACTGTCTATGATCGAGTGCTATCCCAGGCGCGTGATCCGGTGATTCTGCACTGGCTGGGGGACATGTTTGATCCGGCACTCGCGGGCTACTGGGGATCGCGCGATCTGGACATCGCCATGACGACAGCCCTCGAGGTGATTCATCGCAATGCCAGCAAGATCGATGGCATCAAGATATCGCTTCTCGACAAGGATCGCGAGATTGCGATGCGGCGCCAGCTTCCCGACGGTGTGCGCATGTACACGGGTGATGATTTCAACTATGCCGAACTGATTGCAGGCGATGGCATCGGGGATTTTCCGTGTCGCCAGCACAGCGACGCTCTTCTGGGAATCTTCGATGCGATTGCACCTCTCGCCAGTCGCGCGCTCTCGGCGCTCTCGGCTGGCGATTCAGCTGCCTTTCACCAGATCCTTGCGCCCACGGTTCCCCTGTCCCGGCACATCTTTGCTGCGCCGACCCGGTTTTACAAAACCGGCATCGTGCTGATGGCATGGCTCAACGGCCACCAATCGCATTTCACCATGATCGGAGGTCAGCAGAGCACGCGGGGTCTGCTTCATCTCGCCGAGCTTTTCCGATTGGCCGATCAGGCGGGGTGCTTGTTGCAGCCCGAGCTCGCTGTGCATCGGATGCGGCAGCTCATGGCCGTTCACGGTGTGGATGCGTGAGGGACTTTTCGCGCGATCACGACTGGCTGTCGATCAATACGGCGACTGTGCGGCAGAGTCTCGGACGCGAGGTACCACTCAACGATATTCTTGAAGCCTGCGCGCAGCGCGGCATCCGCGCGGTGGCACCATGGCGGGACCAGGTGGCGGCCCAG
>CAYYDO010000016.1:0-11389 GCA_964470595.1 uncultured Burkholderiaceae bacterium
CCGATGGCAGAGCATGTGCAACGGAGACCCAGTGGATGTTTCCTTTCACCTTGACCTGGTCCGCACCCGCAGTACCGCTCTTGCTGTCTGGAAGAATCCGACCCCGCACCAGGCTCAGCCGACCGTCGGGTGAGCGCTCAAATCCCGTGCATTCCATGACATAGGCATATCGGAGTCGCACGCGCCCCCCGGGCGTGAGTCGGAAGAAACCTTTTTGAGGGTGCTCCTGGAAATCGTCTTCCTCGATCCAGAGTTCCCGCCCAAACGGGAGGGCGCGCTGTCCCATTTCCGGCCTCTGGGGATGGTTGGGAGCGAGACACAGTTCTGTCTGTTCCTGCGGGACATTTTCGAGCACCAGCCTGACAGGGTTCATGACTGCGATGCGGCGAGGCGCCGTTTCGTTCAGATGTTCCCGCATGCACTCCTCGAGAACACTGTAGTCAATCCAGCCGTCCGATTTTGATACCCCGATGATCTCGGCGAACCGTCGAAAACCTTCGGGCGTGTAGCCCCTGCGGCGCGCTGCAAGAAGGGTTGGCATGCGGGGGTCATCCCATCCGAGAACTGCACGGCGGTTGATCAGTTCGACAAGTTTGCGTTTTGAGAGAACGACATAAGTGAGATTCAGTCGCGCGAACTCGAACTGCCTTGGAAGGCTTGATGAATCCAGTTTGCCGCAGGACGCGACCTTGTCCAGTAACCAGTCGTAGAGAGGGCGGTGATCCTCGAACTCCAGCGTACAGATCGAGTGCGAGACGCCCTCGATGGCATCCGAGAGGGGATGCGCGTAGTCGTACATGGGGTAGATACACCATGCGCTGCCAGTCCGGTGATGCTCGGCGTGCCTGATCCTGTAGAGCACCGGATCCCGCAGGTTCATGTTTGGCGAACTCATGTCGATCCGGGCGCGCAGCACGTGACTTCCATCCGGAAACTCGCCTGCCCGCATTCTTTTGAAGAGCGACAAACTCTCTGCGGCTGGCCGGTCACGGAACGGAGAGTTGCTGCCTGGGGAGGTCAGCGTTCCTCGCTGCGATCGAATGTCCTCAGCTGACTGGGAGTCGATGTAAGCGTGGCCCGCCGCGATCAGTGCTTCAGCGAAGTCGTACAGGGACTCGAAGTAGTCACTCGCAAAATAGTGGTGTGAGCCCCAGTCGAAGCCGAGCCAACGCACGGCAGACTCGATTGCGTCCACATACTCCTGATCCTCCCTGGTTGGATTGGTATCGTCCAGTCTCAGATGGCACCGACCCCCGTAGTCGCGCGCGAGCCCGAAATTCAGGCAGATCGATTTGGCATGGCCAAAATGAAGGTAACCATTGGGCTCCGGCGGGAATCGCGTCACCACATTCGTGGTCCGTCCCGAGGCAATATCCGCCTCGATGATGTGGCGGATAAAGTTGGCTGGCGAGGGGGGCGATTCGGTCATGTTGGCTGAACATCGGAGGAAAGCCCGATTTTAGCTACACTGCAAAATCTGCGATGCCTTGCCGGGGCATTTCGTTCCCCGTTTCCGCAAAGAAATCCCCATACAGGACAGACGATATTGCACGCCGCTCTGCAATCCGAATTCACTGAACGGCGCCTGCTGCTCGTTGATGCGTCGGGGTTTCTTTACCGGGCGTTTCACGCCCTGCCCGACTTGCGAACCCGTGACGGTACGCCCACGGGGGCCCTGACCGGCATGATCAACATGCTTCGACGCGTCCAGGCCGATTTCCCCAGCCGCTATGCGGCCTGTGTATTCGATCCGCGGGGCCCAACGTTTCGGGAAGAGATCTATCCGGATTACAAGGCAAACCGGGCGGCCATGCCCCCGGAACTTGCGACCCAGATCGAACCGATTTTTCGGGCAGTGACCGCGCTTGGCTGGCCTCTCATCCAGGCCGACGGTCTTGAGGCCGATGATGTCATCGGGACACTTGCCCGTCTGGCATCCACCCGAGGCATCGTCAGCGTCATCGCGACCGGCGACAAGGACCTCGCGCAGCTGGTGAATGATGAAGTTGTTCTGGTGGACACCATGACGCGGGACGGAGGACCGGCACGGATTGCAGATCGTGAGGCCGTCATCGAGAAGTTTGGCGTTCCGCCTGAGCGGATCATTGATTATCTGTCTCTGGTTGGAGACACCTCGGACAATGTCCCCGGCGTTCACAAGGTCGGACCCAAAACTGCAGCGAAGTGGTTGCAGCAGTATGGATCGCTCGATGCCATCATGGCGCGTGCTCCGGAAATCGGCGGTGTGGTTGGGGAAAATCTCCGTCAAGCACTGTCCTGGCTGCCGGTGGCAAGGCGTCTGGTCACGATCAAAACGGATTGCGATCTCTCCGCGCTCATCCCCGATTTCGATCATGCACTGCTCTGGAACGATTCGGACAAGACGAGCCTTGCCTCCCTGAGGCAGGAGTTTCAACTTGATCGGAGTTTGCGGGATATTCCGATGGATGCGGGAGCCGCTCCGGATCCAACCGACAAGGCCTCCCTTTCCGACACGGTTACGATGTCCAATCCGGTGGCAACTCCCTCTGATGATGTCTCTCGGGGTGAGGCGCATCTGAATCTCTTTCAGCCTGAAATCAACTACATCACTGTGAGTGATTCAGCAGGTCTTGATCGGCTGATGGAAGAAATTGCGCAGGCCGAACTCACCGCGCTTGACACCGAAACTACATCCCTCGACCCGCGCCAGGCGAGGCTTGTCGGAATCTCCTTTGCAACCGGAGTGGGTAAGGCTTTCTACCTGCCGCTGGGACACACCTATGCAGGGGCGCCACAGCAATTGCCGATGCCGCAGGTCATCGCGCGTTTGCAACCCTGGTTGGAAAACCCGGACGCCCACAAGGTGGGACAGAACCTGAAATATGATTCGCACATCCTTGCATCGGTCGGCGTGCTGCTCAAGGGGATTGCGCACGATACCCTTCTTGAGTCGTATGTATGGGAAGCCCACCGTCCGCATGATCTCGATGCCCTGGCGCAACGCCATCTCGGCCGCAAGGGGTTGTCGTATGACGACGTCACCGGCAAGGGTGCCAACCGAATCGGTTTCGATCAGGTCACTGTGGAAACCGCGACACGTTACTCCTGCGAGGACGCCGACTTCACACTGCACCTGCATCAGGTGCTTTGGCAACAGTTACAGCAGGATGCGCGGCTCAGGAAAATTTACATCGATATCGAAATTCCGGTATCGAGAGTGTTGTTTCGTATGGAACGCACCGGTATTCGGATCGACGCCGCCCTGTTGATCGAGCAAAGCGAGGAACTCGCCGTCAAGATCTCGTCACTTGAGTCCCGAGCGCATGAGCTCGCCGGTCAGCCCTTCAATCTCGGATCACCGCGTCAACTTGGTGACATCCTGTTCGGGAAGTTGGGCTATCCACCGGTCAAGAAGACCGCATCCGGAGCGCCATCCACGGATGAGGATGTTCTGGAGAAGCTCGCTGAGGACTATCCTTTGCCGCGGGTCCTGCTGGAGTGGCGGTCTCTTTCGAAGCTGAGATCGACGTACACGGAAAAACTGCCCCGTCTCGCCGATCCCGTGACGGGGAGGGTGCACACGACATTCTCTCAGGCGGTGGCCGTTACCGGTCGCCTGGCCTCCAGCGATCCCAATCTGCAGAACATACCCGTTCGTACACCGGAAGGTCGACGGATTCGTCAGGCGTTCATTGCGGATGATGATCACCTCCTGGTGTCGGCTGACTATTCGCAGATTGAGCTCAGGATCATGGCGCATTTGTCCGAAGATCCTGGTCTGATGGCTGCCTTCATGGCCGGTGAGGATGTCCACAAGGCGACAGCCAGCGAGGTTTTTGGCATTGGGCTTTCGGAGGTCACTGCCGAACAGCGTCGCGTGGCCAAGATGATCAATTTCGGCTTGATTTACGGTATGAGCGCATTCGGTTTGGCGCGGAATCTGGATATCGATCGTCAGGTAGCGCGGAACTATATCGATCGTTATTTTGCCCGTTACCCCGGAGTGGCCCGTTACATGGAGGAGACTCGCCTGATGGCGAGGTCGCGTGGCCATGTGGAAACTGTTTTCGGTCGACGGCTTTGGCTGCCGGAAATCAATTCACCGAATGGTCCCCGCCGACAGGCTGCAGAACGGGCAGCGATCAATGCCCCGATGCAGGGTACGGCGGCCGATCTCATCAAGATGGCCATGATTGCGGTGCAGAATGCGATGGATGAGATGAATCTGAAATCCCGTCTGGTGCTGCAGGTTCATGATGAACTAGTGCTGGAGGTGCCGCAGGCCGAACTGGAGATTGTTGAGCGTCTTCTTCCGGAGAAGATGGAAGGGATCGCCGAATTGCGTGTCCCTCTGATTGTGGATGTAGGTCGGGGCAGGAACTGGGATGAGGCACATTGATATGCATGCTGCCTCTTCGGAAATTACTGATTGCGCGGTAATCTGCCGGTCGGTGCATCTCGGTATCACAGATGCAGCGATAAGCGTTTTGTTACAGACTTGTTCGGAGACCAGTCATGAAGCAGCAACTGCAGGATGAATTGAACTCCCTTAGCCCTCCCGTTGCGATATCAACCCGGCGGGAATTTCTCGGTGGTTCTGTGATCGCCGGGTTTGCTGCTGCAGTGGCGCCGACGGGGACATTGCTCGCTCAGGTGATCAAGACCGACAGTCAGGGATTGGTGACCGGAATGGTGCAGATTCCCGCGCGGGACCGATCCATACCCGCTTACAGGGCGGCTCCCGTGGGTCGAACGAATCTTGGGATCGTCGTGATCGTTCATGAGATTTATGGTGTGCACGAGTACATTCAGGATGTCTGTCGGCGATTCGCGAAGCAGGGTTATCTGGCAATTGCCCCGGATTTTTTCGTGCGTCATGGAGATGTCACCCGCTATGGCTCGGTTGCCGAAATCTTTTCAAATGTGGTGATCAAGGTTCCTGATGCGGAGGTGCTATCAGATGTCGACGCGGCTCTCGCATGGGCTGAAGGCCAGGGCGGCAATATCAGCAAGAGCGGGATCACAGGGTTTTGCTGGGGTGGACGTATCGTCTGGATGGCCTCTGCGGCCTTGCCGCGACTGCGGGCAGGAGTAGCCTGGTACGGCCGGCTGATGACCGGGGTGAACCAGGCCACGCCCACTCATCCGCACGGTATAGCGGACAAGTTGCGATGGCCTGTCCTGGGTCTCTACGGCGGCAAGGATGACGGTATCGGACTCGACACTGTCGAGGAGATGAAGACCAGGTTGTCGTTTGGCGATAAGGCATCCCAGGAATCCGAGTTCGTTGTTTATCCCGACGCACCTCATGCATTTCACGCTGACTACCGCCCCACATATCGAAAGGATGCTGCAGAGGATGCTTTCCAACGCGCTCTGACATGGTTCCGCAAGTATGGGGTTGTCTGATTGATGCTATTCATCGTTACTGTTCTCGCTGCGACCGCGGCAACGGTCGTCTCCGTCGTCCTCGCCGCTCTCGTCTCGCTAGGGCCGCTCTCACGTGTCGTTGACCGTTTGGTGAGTTTTTCCGCCGGTATGCTTCTGGGTACGGCATTGCTTCACTTGCTCCCCGAGAGTATTCATATGGGTGGAGAGATTCATGGAGTGAGTTGGGCGCTGCTGTCGGGACTGGTTGGTTTCTTCGTTCTCGAGCGACTGGCCATCCTCCGGCATGATCACCATCATGAGCATGATGGGCATGATCACCCTCATGGTCACGATGCACGTCGTGCAGGTCGGGGCGGATGGACACTGCTCGTCGGTAGTTCCATTCATGCACTCGCCGACGGGATTCTGGTTGCTGCTTCGTTTCGTGCAGATCCAGTTCTGGGGGTTCTTACAGCTCTAGCAATCGCAACTCATGAAGTTCCCCAGCAGATCGGCAATTTTCTCGTACTGCTCAACAGCGGATTCACCAAATCCAGAGCTTTGCTGTTTAATGTGTTGACCGGTTGTGGCGCTCTTGTCGGAGCAGTTTTGGGCTACCTGTCGCTTGGCGAGGCATCAGACTGGATTCCCTATGTTCTGGTTGTTGCTGCCGCGAATTTCATCTATATCGCGTTGTCCGATCTCATCCCGCAGTTGCATGCGCAGGCTCATGCCCACGGGGGCGGTCTCAAGACAGCAGCTTGGCAGCAGCCTGGTCTTATGCTTCTGGGCATCGCCGTTGCGGGACTTGCCGCGAGTTTCCTTCATGCGCATTGACCTGCGGTTGGTCTAGAAACTACGGACGATACCGCCAGCACATAGCGTCAATCATCATCCTCTCCCCCCGGACCCCCCGGATCCGGTTCTCAGGGAGATCGAGATGCCATTTTTTCGCTTGCGCAGGTTTTACCAATCTATTTCCGCTGCCTCGGCCTGTGCCAGGGCATGGCGGCCATTCGAGTCGCCACAGAAAGTTTATCGCCCGTCGCCGCCTCTCGGACAGGGGATGACCGAGTACATCGTCGTCGTTGCCGTAGTGGCTGTTGCAACAATCGGGGTCTACAGCATGCTGGGGCAAACCATTCGCAACCAGACCGCCGGTATTGCTCAGGAGATATCGGGTAATGATGCGGGGGCTGCTTTGAATGCTGCGAGTAGCTCGGCTGCATCAGCACGAACACAGGCAAATACCCGCAAGGATCTCAAAAACTATAACCAGGACAACCATTGACGAATCGCTCAGCTCCCCGGGGCGCGATTCTGATGATGTCGATGGTGCTGCTATCACTCCTGGCAGTTCTGGTGGCGCTGTTGGCCCGCTCAGCCGTTGCTCTGAATGACAAATCCCGATCGATAGCGCTGGCTGATGCATCTGCCAAGTCGGTGGCGACCTGGTACGCCCAGATCCTCAACTACGATGCCTACAGTAACCGTGCTATCGCGGCCAACGAGATCATGATTGCGCAGGCTGTCACCCTGACTGCATGGACAAAATATGTCCAGAATCTCGCACAGAATGCGGGCACAGTTATGACGGTTGTCCCTGCGCTTCAGTCAGTTGCCGCGTGGATGCAGGAAGTCGCAGAGGTCAGCCATCAGATGGCGAAGGCTGGAGCAGGCGTGGAGGTTCCGCTGCGCTCTGCATACACCCGTGCCCTGCTTGCCAGTCAGCAGGTGATGCACGCCTCAGCGACTCCGTTTGCAGCTCAGGCTATGGCGAACGAGGTGATCTGGACAGCTGACAGTCGCTTCTTTGGCCAGATTATCCCGAGCAGCGACATTTCGGCGTTTTACCGTTTCACCACAGTGCAGGGCGACGAACAGCGCCGTCCGCTGGCGGATCTGATTCAGAGCGCTCAGGATCGGTTCACCAGGCAACGCTCTTTTGATCAGCGACTGTACCTCGCACCCAGCGTTGCCTGCATACCCCGGGGGATTGAACAGGCTTTTGGAAAACTGCTCCGTCGGGGTGGTACCGAGTTGTCTGATGACTTTCGGGACTGGCGATCCGCAGATACCCTCTCCCTGCATACATGGCGTCGACGAAGTCGCTGGTCACCATGGTGCTCGCGACTTGGAGAGACTGTTCCGTTTGGTTGGGGTGCGTCCGAGACGGAGGAACTTCCCTCTCGATCAGAGGATTCTCTGGCGGCAATCTCCTCTGTAAATCCCAGCGCCATGGAACGCGCTCGGGAGAGCAGCGCTGCCATTCAGGGATACCTGGGTCTTAGTTCCTTTCGAGAGTTGAGCTTGACCCACGCGAGCGATCGCAAATCCGCGAGTATTCGCGTTCCCGTACTTGTGCGCCTCGCGTCCGACAAGACTGCAGCGATTACCTGGTCGGCCCAACGACTTTCTGGCTTGGGCGAGAGTTCTCTGCAAAGCAAGTTCTGGTCGCTCGGGGTGGCAGAAACCTACTTTTATCGGCCTGCAGACACGATGACCGATCCGGCCTCGAGAGATTTCGCGAATCTGTTCATGCCGTTCTGGATGTCACGCCTCGTGCAACCGAGCGCAACCGATCGGGCCGTGGCTCTTGTTTATGCGAAGGGACAGAAACCATGAGGCAAGCACGGCGAATGACTCCTCCTGCTGGCCAGGGCCTTCTGGAACTTGCCGTCGCGATTGCAGTATTAATGGCTGTCCTAACGGCGTTGATGGCGGTGGGCATGGTCGGCGATGTGTCCCTGCGCACATCAGCTGCCAGTCGTTACGCGGCGTTCGACTGCGAATCACGACCTCATCGCTGCCTAAGTGACTTGTCCGCTATCAGGCAAATCGCGAGGGCCCAGGTCGTTGGCAATACCAGAGAGCCTGTTCTTGCCCGTCCAGAGGTCACTCTGCCCAATCATCGTGGCGTTCATCAACTTGCGGGTGCCTTGAGGTCGGAATCGGATATTCAGCTATCGGTAGACCTTGCCCGGGTGGACGGCGTTGAAGCGAATTTACTGCACAGGCTGAGTGAGATTTTTCGTGTCTATGGTCGCAAGGCCGGACCGGGCCTGTTTGACCTGCCTACTCCGGATCATTTCATTCGGTCAGCGGTCAGCACGAGATTATGGGCTTCTCAAGATCCACAGGCATTCAATCGCTTGATGCCTCGTATCGAATTGAATAGCCGGCTCGCCCTTGTCAATGACAGTTGGGCTGCAACTGACATCACGGATTTTCAAACACGTGTAACCGAGGGCTCCTCCCCATCCGATCTTCTTCGCCAAACCCGATCGGTGATGTACCTGCCAGCAAAGGACGTACTTATGCCGTTGCTCGATCAGCTTGGCCTTGAGTCGGGTTCCGATTCATTTCGCGCTGCATTCAACCGAGTCGATGTGGATACGCCCCTGGCTCCGAGCCGGGCTCGATTCAATCAGGAGACGCGCCATGCCCCTTGAAACCTCAGTTGCCGTTGCAGCGGCGTTGATGAGCTTTACTGTCAATTCAATTCCCATTGAGGCTCGTCTGCTGAAATCGTCTGTCGCTGACGGCTGCATCCAGGCATCGGAACGTGCACGGTTGTGGCGGGAAAGCGGCAGCAAGGTCATCGAGCAGCGTATTGGGGGTTGGTGCGTGGTGGGAACGGTTATCGACCAGCATTGGGTTGCCGAGCAGTGGTGGATGGCTGCCAATCGGGGTCAGGCACATGGCTGGCGAGTGCGAATACCTGTCAAGTCAATCGTTGGTAATAGTCATACACCAAACAATTCCTGGCCTCTTGATATCTCGGATGCGTCGACTCGAACCAGGACGAGCGTTCGTCGTTCATCCCTCTCACTGGCAGAGCATCATGCCCAAAGTCGGCGCCTCGCAGGACTCAGCGGGAAAGAGCAACAGAGAGACAGCGGATCAAACTCTCCAAGACTACTCGTGACGCACTCGGGTACTGGCGCCCTACTGATCAGCGGCTCTTATGCCCCAGGCGAGAGTTACTCGGTGCTGATCGATCGTCAGACCGGAGATTAACTCGTGGTCCCCTGCCCCCCCTTCCACACCCCTTTGCCCGATCGTCCTCCCTGTGATCGCGGTCATTCAGATCAATCAGCGCCTCCATACGGGCAGGCCTTGATGGAGTATCTGGTCGCTTGCGTGGCGGTTTATCTGGCTTGGGTGCTCATAGAGCGATCTCAAGATGGTTTGCTCAACAGCGTTATATCGCTCGTGCGACGTTTTCTCTTTTCTCTTTCAATCCCATGGTGACAAGAACTCTTATGAGACGATATCTGCAACGTATCAAAACTGTGCTTTCCAGGCTGAGAGGCGTCCGTCCCCGATTAGCAACGGGGGCAGGTACAGCGCCTTCAGAGGAGGCGGCACCCAACCCAAGGCGAACGGGGATTTCCAGTACTCCAGCGTCATCAGAGTCTGCACTCCCACTCTGGAGACGACTCGTTCGGCGACACTGGGTTTCTGCACTTGGAGTTGCAGCGGCTGGTCTCGCGCTCGTTGCTACCCAACAGTACACCGATCAACAGGTGTCAGTCGCGCGTCAGAAGATGCTTCCCGCTGGGGGTATGGCAGAGGTTCTGGTTGCGGCCCGAGATCTTCGTCCCGGTGAATTGGTCTCGCCACTCACAGTCGCTGTACGAAATGTTCCACGGGACTGGACGCCTCACGACAGCGTTGCACCGATAGATTTCAATGCGATCGAGCAACGTCCTCTCATGATCGGATTACGATCTGGAGCGCCTTTGACCGTAGGCCATTTGCGGCCCGTTGCTACTCGTCCCTCGGCATTGCAATTGGACCCAGGGCACCGCGCTGTGTCCATCGCGGTGGACGAAATCTCGTCGATAGGAGGGCTAATTCAGCCCGGAGATCGAATCGATTTATGGGGGTCCCCAATTGCTCCGATAACGATGGAGCCGGGGGCGCCTGTAAGCATCAGTGCCGATCGTACGGCGACTCAGAGGTCGGCGAGGCTCGTCGCAGAGAATCTGAAAGTGGTTGCGGCCGGAGGGCGAACCCAGCGAACGGAGCTGCATTCGAGTGAAACCGCCAGCTCATCAGACGCAGGTCCTCAGTCATACAGCAGTCTTACCCTGTCGGTGCCGCCATCCATCGCATCAGCTGTTCTTGGCGGACAGTTTCAGGGTCGATTTGCTGTCGCACTTCGGAGTCCGACGACCAATTCAGCAGTGACGGCCCGCAGAGGTTCCGGAAAGTCGACAGCGATAGTGAAGGAAGCGATTCCCGTGGAGATTCTCATGGGCGGACTTGAGGGAGCGCTTCAATGACTCGCCATCAGTGCAACACGTTAGCTGCAGTTGCTGTCATGGTTATGCTTTTCGCGGGTTCAACGAGTGCTTGGACAGCAGGAAGCGGATACACGAATCATAGAGATGATGCGATCGGACTTGATGCTCCGGCTGATGCGGGACACGGCAAACGCCAACCCTCGTCGTCGACCGATGTGTATGGCTCCAGTGCCAGGGAAATCAAACCAGGATCGAACGGGGATCTGCGAATTGCAATCGGCGAAACCCATGTTCTGAATGAGTCGGATCTCAAGCGGATTGTTGTTGGCAATGGGAAGATTGTCTCGGCCAAATCGCTGGAGTCTCGGCAGGTACTTCTTTTGGGGCGTCAGCAGGGCTCGACCACCCTGCATCTCTGGTTTCACGATGGAAGCCAAAGAAAGCTCACCGTTCGTGTAGACCCTTCCGGTCACGACGAACTGCTTCGTGATGTTCGTTCATGGCTCGGTCGAGACAGCTCCATTTCCGCGAGAGTCGTCGGTCATCAGGTAGTAATCGAGGGTACAGCGCGCACAGTCAGCGAGGCGCAACGTATTCGTGAACTGGCCCAGCGATCGCCTTCGATCGTCAATCTGGTGCAGCAGAGCGGTGTCGAGCAGATGATTGCCATGGAGGTGCGATTCCTGGAGGTCAAGAAAAGCGCCTTGGAGAATATTGGCATCAACTGGCAAAAAAGTGCCGCTGGACCGGTTTTCGGAGTGGTGGGTGATTTCAAGACCAACAAG
>CAYYDO010000016.1:11399-13825 GCA_964470595.1 uncultured Burkholderiaceae bacterium
CGTCCATCATCCACCGGCACTCTCGATTCATCCGGAGCGCCTGGTCTCATTTCGAATCTACCTGGGGGAGGTACTGACCCGGGTACGCTTCGACGGGTTGCGCCTTTCGCGATGTACTTCGGTCTGCAGAGTACCTTGACATCGGTCATACAGCTCATGGAACAGAGTGGTGATGCGATTGTGCTTGCCGAGCCTATTCTGTCTTGCCGAAGTGGAGGGTCCGCGCGATTTCTTGCTGGAGGAGAGATTCCTCTTCCGTCAACCAGCGCCTTGGGTGGCACGTCTGTTCAGTTCAAACCTTATGGAATCAAGTTTGAGATAAATCCGACACTTACAGAGTCAGGTCGAATTTCTGCACGAGTGATGACAGAGCTATCGACGGTTGATCAGGCAATCAAGGTGGGTGATCTTCCGGCATTTTTATCTCGTCAAACGGAGACGGAGGTCAATCTTGATGAGGGTGAGACGCTTGTTATTTCAGGTTTGATCTCCGAAGACCGAAGCAAGACGATAGATCAACTAGCTGGCTTCGCGAATATTCCTGTTCTCGGAAGGCTGTTTCAGTCCAAGGACTTTCGTGAACGTCGAAGTGAAATGATTGTTTTCGTAACGCCTCGCTTTATCAAGCCGGGTGGCGGTCTGAATCAGCAGCTGACCGATCGAGCCAATCAAAAGCTCGAAGATGCGCAACGAAGTATCAGTCAGGGTAGGGATACAAGATGATGATCGACAGATCTGTGAATCCAGGATGTCCGGAGTTGCGGCTCGCGGTCGTTCAGACCTCAGGGGAAACACGTCACATCGATTGCTGTGAGTTCCCAGTTCGTATCGGACGTGAGGAGCAGGCAGACATTTGTCTTTCTGGTCTCTGGGTTGGCAAGTTGCACGCCGAAATTCGTCGGACTGGTAGCGAGTTCAAGCTCGTCGATATGGGGACACTAGCAGGTACCCTCGTCAATTCGCAGCGTATTACCGAGTACGGTCCCCTCGTTTGTGGTGATGAGATTCAGATTGGTACCTGGTCAATCCGAGTTGACGGATTTGGGGATGCTGATAAACCCGACGAATCCGGTGGGCAGGCCGAGGTAGATCGTGCTGTCAGGCTGCTACGTGGTGTCATAGATGTCCGACGAAAGGACTGGCAGGGGGTTTCTGATGCCGCAATCAGAGCCGAGTGTAGCGATCTGCTTGTTTCTGTTCTCCGTCAGGATGTTCGTGATGGAGGAACGCCAGGGCTTGCGGATGACAGTCGATTCGTTGCTCGCGTTATTGCCGAATCGGTCGGTTTGGGGCCACTTGAGGAGTTGTTTTCAGATACGGACATCTCGGAAATCATGGTCAATCGTTACGACCAGATTTTTGTCGAGCGAAACGGCATTTGCGAGCAGTCATCCATGCGTTTCTCGAGTGAGGAGAGCGTACGTGCAGTGATAGATCGAATAGTTTCTCCGATTGGACGACGAATTGATGATGCATCGCCGATGGTCGATGCGCGTTTGGCTGACGGCTCCCGAGTGAATGCTGTCATTCAACCTCTCGCGGTCAAGGGATCCAGTCTCACGATTCGTCGATTTCTCTCGAGGACGATGACATCAGATGATCTGATCAAGCGACAGTCCGCGAGTCGCGCCATGCTGGAATTTCTTGAGTGTATTGTCGCCAATCGCTTGAATGTCGTCGTATCGGGTGGCACAGGTTCTGGAAAGACCACATTGCTCAATCTGCTCTCTCGCTGGATTCCATCCCACGAGCGACTTGTCACTATCGAGGACGCCGCGGAGTTGAGGCTGGATCATCCCAACCTTGTGTCGCTCGAGGTGCGTCCGTCGAATGCCGAGGGTCAGGGCGGTGTATCAGTAAGGGACCTTCTTCGTAACGCCTTGAGGATGAGGCCAGATCGTATTGTGGTGGGCGAGTGTCGGGGCGGTGAGGCTCTTGACATGTTGCAGGCGATGAACACAGGCCATGAGGGCTCGCTCACAACTATTCACGCGAATAGCCCAAGAGACGCGTTGTCGAGGCTTGAGGTGATGGTTCTTATGGCCGGATTTGAGCTTCCACTGCTCGCTATTCGCGAACAGGTCGCATCTGCCGTCGATGTCATCATTCAGCAGCAACGGGGTTCCGATGGTGTTCGTCGTATTGTTAGCGTGTCCGAAGTAACCGGTGTCGAGTCGGGTGTCATCCAGACTCAGGAGATTTTTCTGTGGCGCCCCGATCTTGGTCAATTCGCTGGATCTGGTGTGTTACCTGATTGCATTGAGACTCTCGCCCGTAGAGGTGTGGTTGTACCTACCGAGGTTTACAGCGCTATTGATGGTGTGTATACATGACGTCGGCACAGATTTTCCTCATATGGTGCATACCCGCACTGATTCTTGTCCCAAGAATCAGCCGCTGGTGGCTGGATCAGGGCGATGCCCTTG
>CAYYDO010000016.1:13835-17111 GCA_964470595.1 uncultured Burkholderiaceae bacterium
GCGCCTTGTAAGGCGATTGGAGGACTTCCATCTTTTTGTCGGGGGTGCATCCGTACGTTGGGCACTGATGACAAGTCTTGCCGTCGCTGCCGGGTTCGCAATACTGGTGTTTCAGTCTGTCTGGGCTCTGCCATTGTCCGTTATCGGAACGCTCGCGATTGTTTTTGCGATTGTCAGGTGGCGTTTGTCAAAGCGCCTCAGGCTTATTCGCTATCAGTTACCACCCGCTATCGAGCTGATTGCCACATCCTTGCGCGCTGGACTATCGATCCGAGCAGCCCTGATACAGGTCGCAAAGCAGGCGCCAAGGCCTATTTCCCAGGAGATGGCGGTACTCGACCGGATGCAGCGTATTGGTACTTCTCTGGAATCAGCATTTTCAGACTGGTTTCGTCGACGTCCTCTCGAAGAGATCGGCCTTCTTGGATTCACCATCAGTGTTTCCTCGGCATCTGGTGGCAATCTGTCGGATGCGTTAGACAGGCTCGCTGAGGGACTTCGTCAGCGCTTGATACTCGAGGAGAAAGTCGACGCCCTGACAGCTCAGGGACGCATGCAGGCATGGGTGATGGCGGCTCTTCCGCCAGCGCTGGCTCTTGCATTAACTGCACTCGATCCAGTCTCGATGGCACCGCTATGGAGTACAACTCATGGGCACTTGGTTGTTTTTTCGATCGTGATCCTGGAGCTGTTCGGAATGCTGTGGATACGTCGTCTCGTGAGGGCCGATTTTTGATTATTCCTCTTCGGGAGAGTCTGATGATGTTGATCGCTATTCAGGGTGTATGTACCTTGGTTGCAGGCTACTGCCTATCAAGGCTGCTTTCAGAGTCGGTACGGCTGCTTCGTGCAAGAGCCGTGTCATTGCGTGTCGTTCGGGAAACCTTGATCGGGTGGCCGCAGGGGTTTCGTCAACTTGCCCCTCTGATGGCACTCATTCTTCCGTTTGCTGCGGGCTTTGTTCGCCCATCAGCCAGGATAGCCAACGAGTTGCGGATAGCGGGGTATCCGCCTTCCTTTGACGACCAGCAATTCGGAGCGTATCGCATCGTGATGTGTTTTTTCACCTTTGTTGCTGCTGTGTTCATTGCCATGCTGATGTTGTTTCTGGACCAGATATCCCTGGTCGCAGCCATTTTCTGGGTGGTTGCGCTATCCGTGATGGGATACCTTCTGCCGCTTACCCGTCTTCGGGACCGGGCACAGACCTGTCGCCGTCAGGTGCTTCGAAGCTTTCCGGCATTTCTTGATGTTCTGGCGTTGACCCTTGAGAGCGGACAGCATCTTGCGTCTGCATTGCAACTCGCGGTTGGACGATTACCTGAGTCGCCAGGGCGGCCTGGTTTGCGTGATCAGATTCAGGGCATTCTGATCGAGATACGCTCGGGCCAGTCCCGTCTTGCTGCTTTACAGCGTTTTGCCGATCGAATGGCAATGCCCGATGTCACCCAGTTCGTCGCGTCGGTCTCGACAGCTGACCGGCAGGGTGTAAGCGTGACAGATTTGCTGCGCCGACAGTCTCATCAGATGCGATTGAGCAGGGCTCTAGCTGCGGAGCGGCACGCCATGAAACTTCCCGTCAAGCTTCTGGCGCCTCTGGCCATTTGTATTTTCCCCTGCACGTTTCTCGTCATTTCGTTTCCGATTGTGATTCGTCTTTCTCAATCGGGCCTTTTCTGACCAGTCATGACGCGCACTACGGCATTGTTACCCAACACGCACACACTCATGATTCGTGGCGAGACGATTGGCTCTGTAAAGATTGCCCGCTCTTTTCTTGAGCGACTTGTAGGTATGGCTCAAATTGATCCGCCATCCATACTCTTTTTCCCAAACTGCCGGTTTGTTCACACCCTTCTTCCATGCCATCGGTTGAATATCTATTTTCTTGATCGGGAGGGGTATCTGCTTAGTGACCGGACGAATGTGGCACGGGGTCGATTGTGTCGAGAGTCCTTTGCATCTCATGTAGTCGAGTCACGGCGCGCGCTGGAAGCCCGCCGCGGCGATCGCTTTACGATCATTGATAGTGCTGGCTGCATATCTTTCGATTTCGTTCGGGAGACGGAGGTATGACGAAGGCAATTCACAGGACTCAGGCGATATTGCCTCGCCATCGTTCCAGGCCGCGAGGAGCTCTCGCCATTGAGGTACTCATCGCGTTGCCGGTATTGATGTTGCTTGCATTTGCGATAGCGCAATTAGGAATGCTATGGCACGCGCGGTTGGGTTTGACTCATGCGGTTTCGGTGGCTGCGAGGCAAGCATCGGTCTCGAATGGGTCCGACAGCTCGATACGTGATGGCCTCGTTACAGGCCTGTTTCCCTTAGTGTCGAAAGTTGACTCTGTTGACGATCTCGCGGCTGGCATATTGCAGACGAGTAGTGAGCTCGCAGCAGGAGTTGCCGGGGGATGGGTCCGATGGGATGTCTTGTCTCCAACTGAAGAGACATTTCAGGACTGGGGTGTACGTCCAGACAGATTTCTCGAGTCCTCTGTTGCTGCTGATGAGTTGGAGATTCCTGCCCTTGGTCTATCAGGCATCGTTCGGCGCAGGGAACCGAAGAGCGGCATTCGGGAGCGTATCGACGGTATGCCCGTCGGAGTTCGGTCTGGTCAGACGCTTCTGGAGGCGAACGTGTTCAAACTTCGATTGACGTTCGGCGTACCACTGAATATGCCCTTTGCCGGACAGCTGATGGCCCGCACCCTCGCCTGGTGGCACGGTTGCGGAGTCGCCGGTTCGAGTCTGAGTCAGAAAATAGGAGTGCTGGATTTCGGACCGAACCGCAATCCCGCAGCATTTGGACTATCTATGCAATGCAGCGCATTGAGCGCCAGGGATCGGGATGGCCGCTGGAGGCCACGTTGGCCTATCGAGGTAACGGCATCTGTCCAGATGCAGTCCAATGCCCGGCGCTCTGCGATGTCGATCCGTCGTTATTCAACAAACTGACCGCTCCCATACGGAGGGAGCTAGAGAGCGGCGGCAGATATCTGGCGTGGTGACGACTTGCCGGCGACTTTGATCTTGGAGGAATCGAGTCCCACGCCGATGTATCGGCTTACTTGATCTTTGCTTCTTTGTAACTGACGTGCTTACGTGCCCGGGGATCAAACTTCTTGATCTCCATTTTCTCGGGCATCGTCTTCTTGTTCTTGGTCGTGGTGTAGAAGTGACCTGTACCTGCGGTCGACTCCAGCTTGATCTTTTCACGCATGGTTCAGATTCCTCTCTCTGTCTCAGACTTCGCCGCGGGCGCGCAGATCGGCCA
>CAYYDO010000016.1:17121-22471 GCA_964470595.1 uncultured Burkholderiaceae bacterium
GATCGGTAGGTTGGACGGATTACAGAGCGTTCTTGGCCCGCAGATCGGCCAGAACTGCGTCAATTCCGTTCTTGGTGATGGTGCGAACTGCCGCAGGCGTCACGCGGAGGCGAATCCAACGATTTTCACTTTCCACCCAGAATCGCTTGTACTGCACATTTGGCAGGAATCGACGCTTGGTTTTGTTGTTGGCGTGTGAGACGTTGTGTCCCACCATGGGGCCTTTTCCAGTGACTTGGCATACGCGAGCCATGATGTTTTTCCTTGATGTTTTCTGCGTCACGCGCTTGACAACCTGAGCCATTCGGGCTTTCCCCGCACCCGCTGAAACCAATCCGTACACCACACCGTGGGTGATGTACGAAACGTCATTTAAGCGGGGGATGGGCACCCGGATCAGGGTGTCGCAAGAACCTGACAAAGACCGAGAGTGTAAGGGAAAACAAAGACTTAGGTCAAGACGAGCCCGACCTCGCTGGGTAAGCAGCAGGCTGATAGTTGCCCATATCCCGACCGGCCGGTGTCGCTCTCACCGTTAGCGCCCAGGTTGACCGGGGGGCGAGGATGGACGAAACCCGGGGCAATCAGGGTATCGAGGAGTGGCAGAAACGGGCAACGGGTTCGCTACTAGGGAAATTCAGATTCTGGGTGCAGTGGCATCAACTATCAACTACATCGCCTCGATTGCCGTCGTGCGACCAGACGCAACCACGAGGTGGTCAAGCAGATGGATATCGAGAAGCGCCAGGGATCGCCGAAGATTACCCGTGAGCAACTGATCCGCACGGCTTGGCTCAGAGGTTCCGGAAGGATGGTTATGGGCGGCAATGACGGCCGCAGCATTGAGTTGTAGGGCCCTTTTGGCAATCTCTCTGGGATAAACGCTGGTTTGGGTAAGTGTGCCGAAGAAGAGCTTTTCAAAGCGGATAAGTCGGTGTTGGGCGTCCAGGAAGAGTATGCCGAAGACCTCCTGATTGAGTCCGCCAAGTTGCGCCACAAGAAACCGGGACACATCATCTCTCTGGCGAAACAACGGCCGCTCTCGCAACGGTTCGCTGGCCGCCCGACGAGCGAGTTCCCTCACGGCCTGAAAAATTGCAAAGCGCGCCGCTCCGATGCCGTTCGTGCGCCGGAGTTCCTCCCAGGGCGCCTGAAGAATAGACGAGGTGCTGCCGAAATGCTGCAGGAGTTCGGTTGCGATCTCCACGGCGGACCTGCCGGGTCGGCCCGTACCGAGAAGCAAGGCAAACAACTCTGCATCATCCAGACTTGAAACGCCTCGGGACATGAGTTTCTCTCGGGAATCGTTCATCGCTTGCCCTTAAAATCCGCACTATCTGCAACCTCGAGAAGAATCGCTATCCACCATGTCGTCGACACCGTCAGTCGGATGTTCCACCGCGATCGGCTCTGGTTCACATGTAACTCTTCATTTCCGGCTTTCGCTTGCCGACGGCAGTGTCGTTTTTGACACTTTTGCCGAGCGTCCTGCCACGATCCAGATCGGTGAGGGACACATTGCCGCGCCGTTGGAGAGGTTCCTCACCGCCCTTCATGAGGGAGATGAGCGGCGTTACGAACTCGCACCCGACGACGGATTTGGTCCCCGGAATCCCGACCTTGTTCAGAGAGTGAGTCGAGCACTGCTCTCGCGACACTCGGATACGTCCCTGGAGGAGTTGACGCCTGGAGACATCATTGAATTCCCCACTCCCGATGGGCTCGGAGGGCGCGTGGCTGGCGTTTTCAAGGGGTGGGAGGGAGATTCGGCAATTTTTGATTTCAATCATCCGCTCGCGGGTCAGGCGCTTCGTTTTGATGTGCAGATCATCGGTGTACTGTAGTGGTCATGGGGCGGCTGATCAGCCCCGTCGTGTCGGGAATACGAGTGTGAGCATTGCCATTTTTAGAGGAGAGATAACCGATGTCTGATATTGGGAAACCAGATGGCGGTTCTCGTCTTCAAGAGGTCGTGCTTGCAGAGCCGAGGGGGTTCTGTGCTGGGGTAGAGCGAGCGATCGATATCGTCGAGCGAGCGCTGGAGCGTTTCGGAGCCCCGATTTATGTGCGTCACGAGATCGTCCACAACGACCATGTCGTATCCGACCTGCGTCGCAAGGGTGCAGTTTTCGTTGAGGATCTGGAGCAGGTGCCCCTGGGTGCACGCGTCATCATGAGTGCCCACGGTGTATCCCGCAAAGTTCGCGACCATGCTGATTCCCGACAGCTGGAGGTGTTTGACGCCACCTGCCCTCTGGTCACGAAGGTCCACGTCGAGGTGCGTAAGCTTCGGGCTGAGGGCTACGACATCGTGATGATCGGACACTCTGGGCATCCCGAGGTCGAGGGAACGATGGGTCAGGTCGAGGAGGGCATGTACCTTGTCGAGGATCTCGGCGGTGTATCCCGTCTTGAGGTCCGCTCACCGGAAAAGCTCGCTTATGTCACTCAGACCACCCTGTCGGTCGATGATACGCAACTGATTGTCAACGCTTTGCAGCAGCGGTTTCCAGGCATTCAAGGACCGAAGAAAAGTGATATCTGCTACGCCACGCAGAATCGACAGGATGCTGTCAAGCTCATGGCGAAGCAGGTCGATGTCGTGTTGGTGGTTGGCAGTCCTACCAGCTCGAACAGCAATCGCCTCAGAGAGGTGGCGGAACGCTTTGGCGTTCCGGCTTACCTCGTGGGGAGCGCCCGGGAGCTCAATCCGGACTGGCTGAAGGACGCCGCTCGGGTGGGTATCACAGCCGGCGCCTCTGCGCCCGAGGAGCTCGTGCAGGTCTTGCTTGAATCGGTCAAGGCGCTTGGCGCATCTGCAGTCCGCAGGCTTCCCGGAGCCGAGGAGCATGTGAGGTTTCCCATGCCAAAGGGCCTGGCCTGACACAGCGTCCATGTGCTGATTCAGCTAGAATCAACGTTCGGGCCGATGTAGCTCAGTCGGTAGAGCAGCTCATTCGTAATGAGAAGGTCGAGGGTTCGATTCCTTTCATCGGCACCAGAACAAGCCCGGAGTCTTAGCGGATACATTTCGGGCAACAGCGTGTCGCCCACAATGGCACACGGACGACATTCTTCCATAGCCCCGCCCCTCCCCATTCTGCGGGCGCGTCATGCAGATCCATTTCCGCTACCGGCTTACGGCTTCTCCTCGGGATGGTCTTTCATGCTTCTTATTTTTCGCATGAATCGTTCCATATCATCGGTTTCAATCGAAATCCTGTGTTCTTTCACGATACCCGCGAGTTCCCGTTGTAATTCGTCGGCAGTTTTTGATGCCGGGTCACGCGGAAGGGCCTCCTTTTCCTGCTTCTTGGATCCAAAGAGCTTGGAGAGCAGGCCGCCACCCGAGGCAGGTGGCGTGTTCGGAACGGCTCGGGGCGGATTGGTTGCCTCGGTCACCAGGCGTTTCTGGAACAGTTCGATGCCGGAGGTGAGCATCTTGAAACGGTTGACCGCATTCTCGCTCACGCCACGCTTTCGGGATACAAACACGTGCAGCCATTCAAGCTGGGTCCAGAAGGCGTCTCCAATCAGTTCCTTGCAGTCCAGTCCGGGCTGGGCCTTCTGGGCATTCCGGATTCGCTGGTTCTCCAACTCTTTTTCGTACTCGATAAAAAGGGGATGCTGGGCAAATGACTGTTGCAGGATGCGATCAGCCGCCGCAACCTGTCTCAGCAGGTTTGAACCGTAGAAAAAACTCTTGTCAGGCTCGAACGAATCGATATCTTCGACCAGATAGTTCAGAAACTTCTCATACGAAAGCGTCTCCTCGAGCACCTGTCTTCGGGATCGTGACAACGCGGCATGCAGGGTCGAGTTTTCCTCTTCTTCGAGTTCCTCGGCCTGCATGCGCTCGGCGAGATCCATCTGCTGGCGCCGAAGGTAATTGAGGCCGGCATTCTTGATTCTGTCATCGATGAATTGCTTGTAACGCGAGACATGCACTGCCGCATTGAGTTTCGCAGTGAGCAGTTTGAGCGTCGGCCCGTCGATGAAACTGGCGCGAACATCGCTCCGGAAGTACTCGTCGATCGGCTTTTCTTTCTGGTCCGCCCGTGCCATGTCCCAGCCTTGTCTTTCAGGAGAGTGGTGTTGTGTGACTCGCATATCACCGGCACGCAGGACAGGCGTCCTCGCGTCGTGCCAGGCAGACGCCCGCGTGTCCGAACCGCTTGTCAGCCACCACGGCTCGATTATAGGCCTACTGCCGTCCGCTGTTGTCGGCGATTCAGGGCGCCCCGGGACTCGAATGGCCTAAGATAGCGGCTCGTCGTGATCGGGGCCCACGGAGGCCGGCACCATGCCAGACAAGAAGCTCAACAGCATTGAAGAAATCATCCAGGATATCCGCCTGGGCAAGATGGTGTTGCTCATGGATGATGAGGATCGTGAAAACGAAGGTGATCTCGTCATGGCTGCGGAGTGTGTGACTGCAGACGACATCAATTTCATGGCGCGTTTCGCCCGTGGTCTGATTTGTCTTCCTATGTCTCGCAATCATGCGGACCGTCTTGGCTTGCGTTTGATGGTCGAGCGTAACGGTTCCGGATTTGCCACCAAATTCACTGTGTCCATCGAGGCGGCCACAGGAGTGACGACCGGGATCTCGGCTGCTGATCGTGCCCGTACCATCCAGGCGGCAGTGGCGCGACATGCATCGTCTGCGGATATCGTCCAACCCGGGCATGTGTTTCCCCTGATCGCAGAGCCTGGTGGCGTTCTGGTGCGCGCCGGGCATACGGAAGCGGCTTGTGATCTCTCCCGCCTTGCCGGCTTCGGCGAGTATGGGGTGATTTGTGAGGTCATGAATGATGATGGGACGATGGCACGACGCCCGGATCTGGAGCGATTTGCGGAACATCATGGTCTGAAGATCGGAACGATTGCGGATCTGATTCAGTATCGTGTGGTCAACGAAACCACGATCGAGTCTCTCGGCACCCAGGCAGTCGAGAGTGATCATGGACGTTTCGTGCTTCACACCTTTCGGGATCGTGTGAATGGTCATGTTCATTTCGCGATGGTTCGGGGTGAGATTGGTCCGGATCAACCGGTACTCGCGCGGGTGCAACTCGGTCAGTCGGCTCGTGATCTTCTGGGCCTGAGAATTCCAGGTAGCAGCGGATGGAATGTGCAGCGCGCATTGGCGCGAATTGCCGCTGAGGGCTCGGGTGTCGTGGTGTTGATTGGGGGAGGGGAGAGCGCCTCGGACATTCTGGAAAGCGTCGAACTGCTTGGCGGTAACGGTCCCAGTCCCAAACCCAAACCGGGCGAGGCGAAGCTGCCATGCATGACCATCGGTGTCGGCTCGCAGATTGTGCGTGGTTTGGGTCTGCTCAAACTGAGG
>CAYYDO010000017.1:0-724 GCA_964470595.1 uncultured Burkholderiaceae bacterium
TGCCATCCATGCTGCTGCCAAGGCCTAGGAGATGCCCTCATGATGAAGTCAGCCACTCCCGATCTGAGCCGTCGACAGTTCGTCATCGGATCGTCCGCAATGACCTCGGGTCTTGCCGTGGGTCTGCCCGCAGCCCTGTTCGCACGGCCCTCGCTCGCCACCACAACAACCACTCAGTCCGGCCGTCCGGAGATCGGCGTCTGGGTCGTCATCGATCCCGATGACACCGTCTTCGTGCGTGTGGTGCGCTCGGAGATGGGTCAGGGAACCATCACAGGCCTTGCCCAACTGGTCGCTGAAGAGCTCGAGTGCGACTGGAAAAAGATCAAGGTCGAGTATCCGACGCCGGGCGAGAGCCTCCGGCGCAAGGGCGTCTGGGGTTCGTTCTCCACGGGGGGAAGCCGCGGCATTCGGACGTCCGAAGACTATGTGCGCCGCGGGGGTGCGGCGGCTCGAATCATGCTGGTGAACGCGGCGGCAGATCGCTGGGGCGTCTCTCCCGTGGAGTGTCTCGTGGCCAACAGCGTGATCAGCCATCCTGCGAGCGGTCGGACGGTCACCTTCGGCAAGGTGGCCGCGGCAGCGGCGAAGCTGCCCGTGCCGGATCCCAAGGCGATCGAGCTCAAGGATCCGCGCCGCTGGAAAGTGATCGGGCAGTCCATGCCCAGGATCGACAGCCTTGCGGACAAGGTCACTGGCAAACAGGTGTACGCAATCGATCTGA
>CAYYDO010000017.1:734-8287 GCA_964470595.1 uncultured Burkholderiaceae bacterium
TGGCAAGGTCCGAAGTTTCGAGGCGGCTCGGGTGTCCGGCATGCCCGGAGTCCAGAGGGTGGTGCAGGTGGGGGAAACCGCGGTCGCTGTCGTGGCCGAGTCCTTCTGGCAGGCCAAGAAGGCGATCGATCAGTTGCCGATCGTCTGGGATGAGGGTTCGAACGCCACGGTGCAGCAGTCGGACATCCTGGCGCGACTTGAGGAGGGTCTGAAGGCAGAGCAGGCTTTCGTTGGCCTCACCAGGGGCAATTTCAGGGATTCGCTTGCCAAGTCGTCGACAACCATCGAGGCCAAGTATTTCTATCCCTTCCTGAACCATGCGCCCATGGAGCCCATGAATGCGACAGCGGTCTGGACCTCCGACAGTTGCAGGGCATGGGTGCCTACCCAGGACGGCGAGGCTTCGCTGGCGGCAGTGATCGCGGCATCGGGTCTTCCAGCAGACAAGTGCGATGTGATCAAGGTGAACCTCGGCGGTGGTTTCGGCAGGCGTGGGGCTTTCCAGGACTACACCACCCAGGTGGTCAACATTGCACGGCAGATCCCCGGAGTCCCCATCAAACTGGTGTGGACACGCGAAGAGGATATGACTCAGGGGCGTTATCACCCGATCATGATGAGCCGGATGGTGGCCACCTTCGACAAGGACAAGAACCTGACGGGTATGCATATGCGTCTGTCCGGTCAATCGATTCTGGCGTCGGTCAGGCCAGCCATCGTGGCTCAGAACAAGGGCATGGATCCGCTGGTGTTTCAGGGTATCGCTGATGGTGGCGAGCACGGCATCAGCTACGATTTCCCCAACTGCGTCATCGACCACGCCATGCGCAACACGCATGTGCCACCGGGTTTCTGGCGCGGTGTCAACATCAATCAGAATGCCGTCTTCATGGAATGTTTCCTTGATGAACTCGCCGAACATGCGGGTGTGGATCCACTCGAGTTCCGCCGCAGATATTCTGCGAAATATCCACGTAACCTGGCTGTTCTGAATGCAGTGGCGGAACGCATCGGTTGGAGCAAACCGGCCCCCGCAGGGGTATTCCGGGGTATCGCACAGCAGCACTCATTTGGCAGTTATGTGGCTGCCGCCTGCGAGATTTCCGTTGTCGATGGCACCAAGATAAAGATTCACCGCATCGTTGCGGCGACCGATCCCGGTTACGCCGTCAACCCGGCACAGATTCAGCGTCAGGTATCGGGGTCCTTCGTGTACGGTTTGTCGGCCCTCTTCGAGGAGGAAAATACGGTCCGGAATGGTCGCATCGAACAGACCAATTTCGATACCTTCGGGTCGATTCGCTTGCGCCAGATGCCCAAAGTCGAAACCATCATCATCCAGGGTGGTGGCAAGGAATGGGGAGGTGTGGGTGAACCCACCATCTCTGTCGCGGCACCCGCGGTCCTGAACGCCTATTTTCGTGCGACTGGCAGGCGAATCCGAACCGTGCCGCTCAAGAACGCCGGCATCACGCTGATCTGAGGCATGCCCCCGGTCTGGCGGCTTGTCGCGTGCGGACTGCTGGCGGGGTGGTCGGCGACGGCCATGTCACAGAGCGCAGCCGATGTCGGGGCGCTCCAGGTGTCTCTTACCGGCAAGCCGGGAGACCCGAGCAATGGCAGAGCGGTCGTTCTGGGGCGTCAGTCCGGATTATGTCTGCTGTGTCACAGCGGACCATTCCCCGAGGAGCGTCATCAGGGGAACCTGGCCCCCGATCTGCGCGCCAGCGTGGCCGAATTGTCGGCGGCTCAGATCAGGTCGCGGCTGATCGATCCTTCGCGTAACAATCCGGACACCATCATGCCTGCATATCTTCGATCTGATCATCTGGTTCGCGTTGCCGATCGCTACCAGGGGAAGACCATCCTCTCTGCACAGGAGATCGAAGACGTACTCGAATTTCTCCTCACCTTGAAGACCGAATGAACGCACGGCGTCATGTTCTCGGGTCTCTTGTGGCGCTGGTGGCCTGCCCGTGGGGCTCTGCGGCAGCAACGCCCTCCGATGCCATGCGCATTGTCGACAGCCTGGTTGGAGGCAGACCGATCCGGTCAGGAGATCTTCATATCGAACTTGCGCCGCTGGTCGAGAACGGCAATTCGGTCTCGGTGCGGTTTCTGGCGAAGAGTCCCATGTCAGAGTCTGATCACATCCGGGCACTGCATGTGGTTTCCGAGGGCAACCCGCTTCCTCAGGTGATCAGCGCCCATTTCACGCCGCTCTCGGGCAGGGCAGAGTTCACCACACGGATTCGTCTCGCTCAGAGTCAGCGCATCTGGGCGGTGGCCGAGTGCAGTGATGGGTCTGTCGTTCGTGCTTCTGCCGAGACGGTTGTCACCTTGTCAGCCTGCACGGACATGATATGAGTCGCTCATCCCGTGCCCTCATTACGATGCCGGCAACGGTGCGGCGTGGAGAGATTTTCAGCGTCAGTGCACTTGTTCGGCACGATATGGAAACGGGTTTCAGGCATACCGAAACTGGTGTGCGCGTACCTCGGGACATCGTTCGGGAGTTTGTCTGTACCCTGAACGGCCAACTCGTGTTTCGTGCCGATCTGCACACGGGGGTTGCCGCCAATCCCCTGCTCGTTTTCGCCTGCCGGGCGAATCAATCGGGAATCATGGAGTTTCGCTGGTCGGGTGACAACGACTATCTGACAGTCGAGACGCGATCCCTGACGCTGGTGTGATGTTTCGTACGGGCGTACTGATTCTCCTGTTGTTTCAATTGCCCATCGCAGTTGGGGTCGAGGACAAACGTCGGTCGGCCACCGAACTCATGACAGCTGCGAATCGTGCCATGCAGGATGACATGACAATTCATCCCGGTTCGCTCTGGATCATGGAAGGCGAGCGGCTCTGGGAAGAGAAGACGGCTTCGGGTGGGAAGTCATGCGCGATGTGTCACGGGAATGCGTCCAGCACCATGAAAGGCGTTTCTGCCGGTTATCCCAGGCTGAGTGACGGCCGATTGAAGGGGCTCGATGATCAGATCAATGACTGCAGGGTAAATCGGCAAGGTCTTGTGCCGCTTGCGCCCGAAAGCCGTCCCTTGCTGTCACTGACGGCGCTCATCGCATATCAGTCCCGAGGGCTGCCAATTGCGCCCGACACGACATCCCAGGTGCAGCCCTATCTGGAAATGGGCAAGCAGCTTTTTTTGAAGCGGATGGGGCAACTGAATCTCTCCTGTGCCCAATGCCATGATGCACGCGCTGGCTTGCGTCTGGGGGGAAGCATCATTCCGCAGGGGCATCCGACCGGTTATCCGATCTACAGAATCGAGTGGCAGAACATGGGGTCATTGCAGCGTCGATTGCGCAGTTGCATGACAGGAGTACGTGCCGAGCGTTATGATTTCAATTCCCAGGAATTGCTCTCGCTGGAACTTTATCTGATGCACCGTGCCAAAGGAATGACGATCGAAAGTCCTGCCGTCCGACCCTGACGCGGTGAGCTCCCAAAGACAGATGCACCTGACCATTCGCCGACTGTTCGCTTCCCTGCTTTTGCTTGCCCTGCCCCTGCAGGCCATGGCAGTTGCATCGATGACCTGTCACATGCGGCTCGCGCAATCCCACAATGCGCATCACCAGGATCATCATCAGCCGAGCGATTCCTACCTGAGTCATCACCATCATCAGAACCACCATCCCGGGCATTCTGCGGGCCAATCCCACGATGCCAGCCCCGAGGCCGATAACCTCGCCTGCACGCTCTGTTCGGCCTCATGCTCTCAGGTCTTGTTGCCGCCAGCCCGCGTGGCCGCCCCGGGCTCTTCAGCCACATCCTCCGCATTGATTCTCGGCGTCATGCAGCGTTTTTCGAGCGTGGTGTCCGAGGGGCTGTTCCGACCTCCCCGTTCCTGAATCGTTTCGAGTTGATCTGTCCGGGTCTCTGACGCGAACAGATGTATCCAAACCGTTCAAGGAGTGATCATGAGACGTCATCTGGCAGCGTATGCTGCCGCGATTGCCTGTGCACCCGTGCTGGCATCTTCGCCCGATGTTGGCGATTGGCGCGAAGCCAATGAGCAGGTGCGCAAGGCGGGTGGTTGGAAGGCCTATTCCCGGGAATCCGCCCTGAATTCACAGGAGAAATCGCCAGCGCCTCGCGCACCGCTGGCGATCGATCCGGCCGTAAGTCGGGCAATGGCGCTTGAGCCATCGCTATCGCAGACACTCACCGGTGTTGTGCGCGATCCCGCCAGATACCCCTTCATTGGCGAGCATCAGCGCGCGGTGCTGACCAGAGAGGCTCAGATCGTTGCCGATGTGAGTCTGCTTTACCTCGCGGCGGTAGCCGCTCGCGAGCGCGTGGCCTACCGCGAGCAGGTTGCAGAGACCGCTTCCATTGCCGCAGAGCTGGCGAGCCGCATGCGCAGAGTGGGCAATCTGAATGCACTCCATCAGACAGAGCATGAGCTCGATTTTGCCGAGACCGAGAAAAACCTCTCACATGCACGCGTCAATGCAATGCGCACCCGTGAGGCGCTTTTGCGCAGACTGCAATGGTCCGACATGCAACTCCGCGATCTCCCGTCCCGTCTTCCGGACCTGCCTTCCGCCTTGCCTCCTCTCCAAGCTGTTGACGCGCGTCTTCTCGAGATGCCGCTGGCAAATCCGGAGAGTGTCCGCCTGCAGTCAGAGTTGCGTCAGGCGATTCTGGTGCGCGACGAAGCCTATGGCTTGGCGCGACATTATCGCGATCATGTTCTTCCCCTGCAGAGGCGCATCTCTCAGGAGCACCTGCTGCATTACAACGGCATGATCATCGGGGTGTTCGAGCTTCTCAAGGATGCGAAAAGCCAGATCCACTCTGTTGAGGCTTACCTAGATGCCCTGCATGCTTTCTGGCAGGCGGAGATTGCCCTTCAGCCCCGACTTCACGGGTTTCGTGAACATCTCGTCATGTTCAGGAGAGACGCATGGAAATGAGAAAACGGCGCGCTTTTCTCGCTGGGGTTGCAGCCACATCGGCGACATTGGCAGCAGGAGCGGTCAGTCGTGTCGCACTGGCGGCGCTGCCGGAGCCAGCGCTGCAATCCAGTCCGCAGACGCAGCCCCCTCTGGTGCCCGATACAGGACGCCCGTATAACCCTGTCGTTACGCTCAATGGCTGGACACTGCCATGGCGAATGAACAACGGCGTCAAGGAGTTCCATCTGGTGGCCGAGCCTGTGGTGCGCGAGATGGCGCCCGGGTTCAAGGCGCATCTCTGGGGCTATAACGGCCAGTCACCGGGTCCCACCATCGAGGTGGTCGAGGGCGATCAGGTAAGGATCTTTGTCACGAATCGTTTGCCTGAACACACATCGATTCACTGGCACGGTCAGCGTCTGCCCAACGGCATGGATGGTGTGACCGGGCTGAACCAGCCTGGAATTCCGCCCGGAAAGACCTTCGTCTACGAATTCACGGCCCGCAGACCGGGTACCTTCATGTACCACCCTCATGCGGATGAGATGGTTCAGATGGCGATGGGCATGATGGGATTCTGGGTGACGCATCCCAGAGAGAATCATCCACTGATCGAGGCCGTCGACAGGGATTTCTGCTTTCTGCTCAATGCCTATGACATTGATCCGGGAAGCTATACCCCACGAATCATGACCATGCTGGACTTCAATATCTGGTCATGGAACAGCCGGGTGTTTCCCGGCATTGACTCACTGAACGTACGCCTGAATGATCGCGTCCGGATTCGTATTGGCAACCTCACCATGACCAACCATCCGATTCACCTTCATGGACATGAATTCGAAGTCACCGGAACCGATGGTGGTCCGACGCCCAGGGGCAGTCGCTGGCCCGAGGTAACGACGGATATTGCCGTGGGTCAGATGCGCCAGATCGAGTTCATTGCCAGTGAAGAGGGCGATTGGGCATTTCACTGTCACAAGTCACACCACACGATGAATGCCATGGGCCATGATGTTCCGACCCTCATCGGGGTCGATCACACTGGTCTGGCTCGTCGCATCAGCAAGCTCATTCCGGATTACATGGTGATGGGCGAGCGCGGTATGGCCGATATGGCTGAAATGGAGATGCCCCTGCCCGAGAACACTATCCCCATGATGACGGGCGAGGGACCATTCGGATCGGTCGAGATGGGTGGGATGTTCAGCATGCTCAAGGTGCGTCGCGATCAGGCCCGGGGGGACTACGCCGATCCCGGGTGGTATCAGCAACCGGCCGGTTCGCGCGCCTACGAATGGACGGGTGTGTCGCCCGCTCCGCTCCGCTCCGGTGATGCGGGCTCTGCTGCGATGCCAAGGGTGTCTCGACAGGAGACGGAAGTACGCGTTCAGAAGCCGGGGGCGTCTGCAAATCCCCGAGGACATAAACATTGACGCTGACAGGAGTCGCGCCATGAGAATCACAAGAAAACTGATCATCCTGATCGCCATGATCGGCGGCCCGGCCCTGCAGTCCGGCTCGGTCGCTGCGCACGGCGTCAATCACCATTCCTCTGCCCCGGCTGGCAGCCGCCAGCAGCCTGCAGTACCCGAGCAGACGGATTGGGGTATCGCAGGCGACCCGAACAACATCTCGCGCACCATCCGAATCGAGATGAACGACAAGATGCGTTTTGCCCCGGATACGGTCTCGGTAAAGCTTGGGGAAACGATTCGATTCGAGGTCAGGAATGCAGGAAAAGTACTGCATGAAATGGTGATTGGCACCAGGCAGGAACTGGATGCACACGCGGAGATGATGAAAAAGCATCCGTCGATGGAACATGACGAGGCATACATGGCCCATGTCGAGCCTGGCAAGAGGGCTGAGATGGTCTGGACGTTCAATCGTGCGGGCGAGTTCGAGTTTGCGTGTTTGATTCCTGGTCACTATGAAGCTGGCATGCGTGGCAGGATTCGCGTCAGGTTCTGACGCAAATGGAGGGTTTCATCATGAACACATCTGAAGTGGCCCGCACAACACGCCGTCGCCTTCTGGTCGCATCTGCGGTATCACTGGCGGGCGTTGCCGTGCTGCCTCTGACTGTGAAAGCGCAGGGTCCCACCCCCCTGGTCGAGGTGTGGAAGTCGCCTACCTGCGGATGCTGCAACGACTGGATCAAGCATCTCGAGGCCAACGGTTTTCGGGTCAAGGCCTATGACAAGGGTAATGCCGGTATCCGGTCGGAACTCGGGATGCCCCTGAAATATGGTTCCTGTCACACCGCCAGGGTCGATGGCTATGTCGTCGAGGGGCATGTTCCGGCGAGGGAGATCAAGCGCCTGCTCAGGGAGCGGCCGGTGGCTCTGGGACTCTCTGTTCCGGAAATGCCGATCGGATCACCCGGTATGGATGGACCCGAATACGGCGGGCAGGTCGATCCCTATGATGTGCTGCTGGTTCAACGCAATGGCTCGGCAAGCATTTTTGCTGCGTACCGATCATCGAGGGGGCGTCAGAAATGAGGTCAATCGCACATGCGGTCGTGGGTAGCGCTCTGGCCCTGATGCTCTCGGTAGCCCATGCCGAGTGGATCAACGGCGAGATTCGTCGGCTCACCGAGGACCACACGCTCGTCGCGTGGCAGGT
>CAYYDO010000017.1:8297-18059 GCA_964470595.1 uncultured Burkholderiaceae bacterium
CCCGCAAATCACCGGCTCACCATCAAACATGCCGAGATCAAGTCCCTCGACATGCCACCCATGACCATGGTGTTTCAGGTGAAGGATGTCGCCCTGCTCGAGGGCTTCAAGGCTGGCGATACCATCCAGTTCCAGGCGCAGATGGAGGGTACCCGTTACCTCGTGACATCGCTGCGGAAGTCGCCGCCCTGAGCGCGGCCGTGGCCTCAGGCCAGCGCTCTCAGGGCCTGGATGCGCTCGTCCAGCGGGGGATGGCTCATGAACAGCCTCTTGATGCCATGACCCATTCCACCGCTGATGCCGAAAGCCTCGAGTTGATCCGGTAGGTGCGGTTGGAGCGCTGCAGCCTGCAGTCGCTCCAGTGCGGAAATCATTTTTTGTCGACCGGCCAGCGCGGCAGCGCCGAAATCGGCACGGTACTCCCGCTGCCGGCTGAACCACATCACGATTGCGCTGGCCAGAATGCCCAGCACCACCTGCGCAATCACGGCAGTGATCCAGTAAGCCGGACCATGTCCCCGCTCGGTTTTGAAGACAACTCTGTCGATAATGTGTCCCAGCACCCGCGAAAGGAAGAATACAAAGGTGTTGACTACCCCCTGAATCAACGCCAGGGTGATCATGTCCCCGTTGGCAACATGGCTCACCTCGTGCGCGAGGACCGCCTCGATTTCATCACGCGTCATGCCATGCAGCAGTCCGGTGCTGACTGCCACCAGCGCATCGTTCCTGAACATTCCGGTTGCAAAGGCGTTGAGGTCGGGTGAGTCATAGATGGCCACCTCGGGCATTCCGATACCCGCCTGTCTGGCCTGTTTGTCGACCGTATTCACCAGCCACTGTTCAATTTCGTTTCGGGGTTGCGTGATCACATAAGCACCGGTCGACTGCTTGGCCATGAATTTGGACAGGGCGAGCGAGACAATCGAGCCGGTCATGCCGATTACCGCCGATGTGACCAGCAAGGCCCCAAGATCCAGGTCACCACCAGCCTGGTCCAGCACATTGCCGAGGCCGAAGATGGAGAAGATGGCTGTAAGAACCAGCATCACTGCGATATTCGTCAGCAGAAACAGAAGAACACGTTTCATCGTCAGGTCTCCGATCAGGAGGAAAGGGTGAATGACAGCAGGCGGCAGGTTACCGCTTGCGACAGGGTTGGTGTGATGCTACCGTCGAGCGGGGCGGTTGTGGGTTCCCATGCCGGCAAGAAAAAGACAGGAGACAACCATGAAGGGTCCGATCATTGCATCACTGCTGTTCGTTGCTGCGGGTATTTCCAGTTCCCCTCAGGATGCCCAGGCCAAAGAGCCGGTCAAGACGGTGTATCACATGAGCGAGGGTATTCCACAGGCATCGCGTGGTCTGAACAATATCCGCAATCACCTCGCCGCCGATCCAACCGCCAGGATCGTCGTCGTCACCCATGGGCTTGGCATTGATTTCCTGATCGCCGGTGCGGCCAATCAGATGGATCAGCCCTTCGGCGGCACGATTGCGGATCTGGCCAACAAGGGTGTTGAATTCCGCGTATGCAACAACACCCTGCAGAGTCGCAAGATCGATCCCGGCAAGCTGGTCATGGAAGCCAAGGTGATTCCTTCAGGCGTGGCCGAGGTGGCGAATCTCCAGGCCCGCGAGGGTTTTGTCTATCTGCGCCCCTGAAGGAGGGGGGTCACGCTGTCGGCGCCCCCTTTTTCCGTCTGCAGGCATCCGAGCAGTATCTGACGCTTTCCCAGTTTTTCGCCCAGGCCTTGCGCCACGTCATCACGCGACCGCAGGCTGCGCAGGGCTTGCTCGGCAGATAACTCTTGTTCCCGCGGAAAGATTCTTGGTTCATTCGGGTGCTGATCGGGCACAGATGTCCCACCTCCCGGGATTGTAGGTTGCGCCCGCGCGTCTGATGCGCCGCGCGCCGGATGACGTGTCAAAAAAAGTTCATATTAATGTTTGATAATCAAACAACTATAAAATTGATCGGCCGGAGAGGTGTGATGAAAGTAGGAATCAACGGCATGGGGCGAATCGGCAGGCTTGCCCTGCGGGCCGCTCTGGGTGCGGCTCACCGCGGCAGGGATGATCCCTACCGGGAGCATCGTCTCGATATCGTCCACATCAACGAAATCAAGGGCGGCGCGGCTGCGACTGCACACCTGCTTACTTTTGATACCGTTCAGGGCAGATGGGAAGAGGCCATCCTTGCCGAGTCGGATTCCTGTATCCGTATTGGCGATCGTCGGGTTCGATTCACCGAGCACAGTCGTCCGGGTGATATTCCATGGGGTGATCTGGGCGTGGATCTCGTGCTTGAGTGCTCCGGCAGATTTCTCACGCCCGAGACTCTCGTGGGTCATCTGGACCAGGGCGCAAAGCGGGTGATCGTGGCTGCTCCTGTCAAGGTGGGCAATGTGCTGAACATCGTCTTTGGCATCAACCACCACCTCTATGACCCATCGATTCATCAGATTGTCACGGCCGCATCGTGCACGACCAATTGCCTCGCGCCTGTGGTCAAGGTGGTCCATGAGTCCATTGGCATTCGGCATGGGCAGATCACGACGATTCACGATCCCACGAACACGAATGTCGTGGTGGATGCACCACACAAGGATCTTCGTCGCGCCCGAAGTGCCATGGCAAGTCTCGCTCCCACCACCACGGGTAGCGCAACGGCCATCGCCCTGATTTACCCGGAACTCAAGGGAAAGCTCAATGGGCACGCTGTGCGTGCGCCGGTGCTGAATGCGTCGTTGACTGACTGTGTATTTGAGGTGGCACGGCCAACCACGGTTGATGAGATCAACGCGTTACTGAAGCAGGCGGCAGATGGTGACCTCGCCGGTATCCTCGGCTACGAGACACGTCCCCTGGTGAGCGCAGACTATGCGCGGGACACACGCAGCGCGATTGTCGATGCGCTGTCGACCATGGTGACGGATGACACGATGGTCAAGGTCTATGCCTGGTACGACAACGAGATGGGGTATTCCTGTCGGATGGTCGATCTGGCGTGTCATATGGAGCGAGCGGGCTTGTGAGGCCCGTTGAACGATGACGCACGGCCTGCGCAGTTATGCCATCGTGACCGCCTCGTACTGGGGCTTTACGCTGACCGATGGCGCCCTCAGGATGCTGGTGCTGTTGCATTTCTACAAGCTCGGGTACTCGCCGTTTACTCTGGCGTTTCTGTTCCTGTTGTACGAGTTCGCAGGCATTCTCGCCAATCTGGTCGGCGGCTGGCTCGCCACCCGTTTCGGTATTGCACGGATGCTGTCGATTGGTCTCGTGACACAGATTCTTGGCTTTCTCATGCTGTCCGCCCTCTCCCCGGATTGGGCTGCAGCCGCATCGGTGGCCTGGGTGGTGGTGGCGCAAGGTGTGTGCGGCGTTGCAAAGGACCTGACGAAGACAGCAAGCAAGTCGGCCATCAAACTGACGGCATCGGAGGTTCCAGGGCAGTTGTTCAAATGGGTCGCCTGGTTTACTGGCAGCAAGAATGCGATGAAGGGGGTCGGGTTTTTCCTTGGTGGACTCCTGCTTGACCTTCTGGGGTTTCGAGAGTCCCTGTGGCTGATGGCGCTCTTGCTCGGTGTCGTTCTGCTGTTTGTTGTCACCAGTTTGCCGCCCATGATGGGCAAGTCCCGGGCATCGACCTCGGCCAGTGAGTTTTTTGCAAAAAACGCGGGAATCAACCTCCTTGCTGCTGCCCGAATCAGTCTCTTCGGTGCACGGGATGTCTGGTTTGTGGTTGGTGTGCCCGTGTTTCTTTATTCCGTCGGTTGGACCTTCACCATGGTCGGCACCTTTCTGGCCCTCTGGACCATTGGCTACGGGATGACACAGGCGCTGGCCCCCGGGCTCATACGCCGCAGTAATGACGGACTATCCACGGAGGTACCCGCTGCGCGATGGTGGTCGTTTCTGCTGGCCATCGTGCCCCTCGGTTTGGCTGCGATTGCATTCTCCGATTTTGCTCACCTGGAATGGATCATCGTCACGGGCCTGGGATTGTTCGGAATCGCGTTTGCGGTGAATTCATCCCTCCACTCCTACCTGGTGCTGGCATATGCCGGCTCTGAGAAAGCGGCGGAGGATGTCGGTTTTTATTACGCAGCCAATGCTGCCGGCCGATTCATGGGCACATTGCTGTCGGGTCTTCTTTATCAGTGGGGAGGGATCGGCTATGCACTCTGCGGATCCGCAGTGATGCTGATGTTGTGCTGGTTGACAACACTGAGACTGCCAAGCGTGATGCCCGCAGTGATTCGATGATGGTCTCGATGTGTTGAAAGGGGGGAAGCGTATGCGTACACAAGCCAGATTCAATGTTCTCTTCATCTGTACCAGTAACTCCGGACGATCGATCATTGCCGAGGCGATCCTGCGAAGCATGGCGGACACGCCATTTGTCGCGTTCTCTGCCGGGAGCCATCCGAAGGGATCCGTCAACCCCTTCGCCATGGAAGTGTTGCGTAAGAATCGCATTTCGACCGAAGGTTTGCGCAGCAAGGATTGGGCGGAATTTGCGCAACCGGGCAGCCCCAAACTTGATTTCGTTTTCACCGTATGCGATCGCGCCGCTGGCGAGCTATGTCCGGTGTGGCCCGGGCAGCCGTTGACAGCCCATTGGGGCGTTCCGAGTCCGAGCGATCAGGGAAGCAGCGACGAGATTTTGCGGCAGTATTTTGAAGTTGCTACGGTTCTTCGCAGACGTATTGAACTGCTGGTTGCTCTTCCGGTCGAAAAACTGGATCGGCTCGCGCTGCAGGCAGAGCTCAATGCGATTGGAAATAATCGTCAGATCGGGGGATAAGCTTGCCACCGAGGGACGACAAATGAGGTCATCAGGATGAAAAACACGTCAGCGGTTCTCGCTTTTACTGCGCTTGGTCAGGAATCAAGGCTGAACGTTTTTCGCCTGATTGTTCAGCGCGCGGATAAGGGGGTAACACCCTCGGAGATCATCGAGCTTCTGGGCATACCAGGGGCAACGTTGTCATTTCATTTGAAAGAGTTGACCAATGCCGGCCTCGTCTCCTTCGAGCGACAGAGTCGAAGCCTGATTTATCGCCCAGAACCCCAATTCATTCGTGAACTGATCGACTTTCTCGCAGAGAACTGTTGTGGCGGCATGCCCTGTGGCCTGACATCTCCGGTGCCCTTGGAAATGCCAGCAAAATCCGGTCGCGCGAAAACGGGCAGGACTGTGAGGTCATAGCGCATACCGTGTGACGTGTCGAATTGGCTTGGGCATGACGTTTCCAGGGTACCGTGGTGGACGCGACAGGGATCGAACCTGTGACCCCTGCCGTGTGAAGGCAGTGCTCTACCGCTGAGCTACGCGTCCATTGTCGGCGAGTGGGCCGACACCGGATTATATGGCCAAGTCATGACAGCAACCCCTCCAGGTGGCGGCTCGGGTTGAAATCAAGGATCTTGCTTCTGATCACTTGTTCATCCAATCCCAGCGTTGCCTGAAGGACGCGTGCGTAGACCGCCATGGTGTCGATGGTGGGAGCGAGGTCCCGACCTTCGAACCAGTTGCCCGGATCCAGTCCGCGCCAGTCGGCATAGACACGAGATGCACGGACCAATCCCCCGGCGATAAAACAGCAGGTCGCCACGCCATGATCGGTTCCTGTGCTTCCGTTTTCGCGGACCGTTCGGCCAAATTCGGTGACCGTGACAACGAGGCTGTTGGCCCATTCCCTGCCTACGGCTTTGTGGAACTCCCGAATGATGCCGTCGAGTTCGGAAAGCCGATCCGCATGAAGACCTTCATCGTCTCCCTGAAGGGCGTGCGTATCGAAGCCATGCGTGAATTCGATCAGCCCGACACGCGGCCCATCGGGTTCGCGCATGCGCTCACCGGCGGCTCGGGCAAGCGCGGGTGGACTGAGCGCCTCGCGATACTCGGCCCCGGTCATTCGTGTTGCGGGCAGATTGCTGCCTGCTTCCTCGAGAAGCCGCTCGCCAAACGGTCGGAGTTGGGGATCATCCGACCAGAGTTGCTCGAGTGTTGCCGCAATTTCGACGTTCGCTCGCGGCATCCAGTTCGGATAGTGGGTATCCGAAGCCGGATTTCCGCGAAGAATCAACGGCATGGGAATCGATACGGCGAGTCCGCCGCTGACGCGGGCATGCTGCATGGCACGACCGAGCCATCCGGTAGCGCTCGAATATGGCTTCATGACGCCTGTCTGCATGACATCCTGGCCCTCGAAATGCGAGCGTCCGCGGTATCCGAATCCTGTGCCATGTATCACTGCGAGCTGGCCGTCCTCCCAGAGCCGATGCATGGCCTGCAGTTTCGGGTGAAGTCCGAAGGTTGCGTCCAGCGGGAGCGGCTTTTTCACATGAATCGAGGGCCGAAGGGTGGCATGGAGAGGGTCTCCATAGGGCGGAACGGCTGTCAGCCCGTCCATACCACCCTTGAGCATGACAACCAGCAGCCGTCGGCGCGCAATCGCATCGACAGCCCATGTGGATACGGGCGACAGGAGTGTCAGGCTCGCCGATGACATGACGCTTGTCAGGAAACTGCGACGATCCGGCCTCAGGACCATAGCAACTCCGGCGAGAGCATCAGCAAGGCCAGCGCTTTTGGATGCTGCTTTTCTGACAGCGCCTGGTGAACGATCCGGTAGGTTGTACTTTCGCGATCAAGCTCCCGCTCAGCGAGGGTCAGGATCGACATCTCCGTGCCGCCACGTCGTCGCCAGAGGTGCTCGGCCGACAAGAGGGCATGTCGTACGCGTCTGTCCAACAGTTCCTTGGAGAGCCAGTCCGCTGATCGTATCGGCCAGCCGTCTGGCTGCGGACAATAGGGCAGTGCCTGACCCAGGTCTCTCAGGATCTGGGCGGTATCCCGTCGCAGCTGATCGGGCAGGAACCCGAGACCAGCAGATCCCGGTGGCAGTTCGCCTCCGGTCAATGTATGCCACTGCAGCAGCCAGGATTCCGGAGTGCTGAGTTTGCGTGTGAATGGAAGGTGTTGCCACACCATTTCAATGACAGCGATATGAGTCGCATGAAGATTCCCCCCCGTGGCCATGAAGCGACGCCTCACATGCTCGACTGCCGAGACGGGTGGATCATCGTCGATGAAGTGTGTGCAGAGTTTGCGGGCCAGATGCATTGCTGTGGCGGGATGGTTCGCCAGATCGGTGATCAGGTTCGCGAGCTTGTCGCTATTCCGAGCGCTCTCGGCATACGGCTTGCCGAGCACCGTCTGCTCGCCAGGTTCGTGGCGTTCGACATCAAACCAGGTTCCTGCGGGGATACCAGATACCTCGGCACGTACAGGTGTGTTGACACGCCATCCGGTAAGAATCAGTGTGGTCTGCTCCACATCGGATTGGCTGTAGCCGCCGCGGGGGCTGAGCGTGAACAGTTCGAGAAGTTCGCGGCCCAGGTTTTCATTGATGCTCTCCCGGCTGCCACGGCGTTGACCAACCCGTGAATTCGGCCCGGTGCTGCGATGATTGTCGAGGTAGAGCAGCATTGCAGGGTGAGTGACTGCCTGCCAGAGCATCTCGCGATACGAGTCGGACATGTGGTCACGCAGCATGCGCTGAAAGGGGCCGACCAGCGTATCCATGCCCTGGTTGCCGGGAGCCACCATGAAATGGTTGGTCCAGAAGTGCCAGAACTTTTCAAACACGGGAGACACACCTGAGACGGCGGTGGAGGCGCGTGCCTGCACCTCTTTCCAGTGCTCCACCTGCTGGAAGGGAATTCCGAGACGCTCGCGTCGCACCCGGAGAAACTCATCCCGGGGGATACGCGTCGCCTCCTGCCGGAGATTCTGCTCTGTCGCCTGGTGCTTGCCGAACCATGCCATGACCTGATCGTTGCTGCGTTTGAGTTCGACCCAGGCTGGCAGATCGCTTCGGATCAGACCCGACCCGTCACGAATGGCAATTTCGCCTGGTATCCGGAGCCGCTCGATGGCCCACTGAAGAGGGTCCTCGGGCGGCACTTCGCCCGGCTTGATGCCAAAGGCGACGCGTCGGGTGAATCTCGTTGAAAGAAGGTGGCGGCGTGTCATTGTGGCCTGTCCACCTCCCTGACAGTTGATGGACTATCGAATCATCGCCTGTGCCACCAGATTTTTCATCGATTTCCTGTAGTAGCCGCGCGATGGTCCGGACTGTTGTGCCATGAAAACCACAGCAAGTTTCTCGGCGGGGTCGACCCAGAAGAAAGTGCCCGCATACCCCGCCCACATGAACTCCCCCACCGAGCCATGAACACCGGCCATACCCGTTTTCTCGCGCACCAGGAAGCCGAGTCCGAAGGTGTAGCCCTCCGGCGTTCCCAGAAGCAGTCCCCCGGGGGTTGCTGGGTTTGATTTGCGGTCTCCGAGATGGTCGGAGGCCATCAGTCGGATCGTGGTCGGGCTCATGATCCTTGCACCATCGAGGCTGCCGCCATTGAGCAGCATCTGTGCGAAGCGAAGATAGTCGGCTGCTGTGGAGACGGCTCCGGCCCCGCCCGAATCGTTCTTGGGCGGTGCTGAAACATCAAGCAAGGGAAATTTCTGCTTGGTCCAGGGATCGGTCTCGAAAGGCTCAGCAAGGCGTTTCTGCTGCGGACCGGGGATGAAAAATCCAGTGTCGGGCATCTTGAGCGGCTTGAACACCCGCTCATCCAGAAACGCACCAAGGGTTTTCTTCGATGCCGCCTCGACAACGCGCCCAAGAATGTCCGAGGCAAGGCTGTATTCCCACACCGTACCGGGCTGATGAATCAGTGGTGCACGCGCCACGCTCGCGACCTGCTCTGCGGGCGTCATATCGCGCGAGTCATATTCGATGCGTCCCGGCTTGAAGACGCCCGCAGCGGCGTAGGCCTCCTTTACCGGCTGGTTCTGCGTGATTTCACCGTATGCAAGACCAGATGTATGCCGCAGAAGGTCCTGGACCAGAATTGGACGCTGCGCTGCAACCATCTCGTATGTGGTCTTGCCGTCGGCCGCTTTCGTGGCGACACTGACTTTCATGCTGGCGAACTCGGGCAGCCAGCGGGACCGGTAGACGCCCAGGGGGTCGTGGTCGGTCGAATGAAGAGTGCCATCCTCCACCAACAGCATTGCGGCAACGGAGGCGAGAGGTTTGGACATCGAATAGACGCGGAAGATGGCGTCCTTGCGCATGGCATCCCCCGTTGCGGGATTGTGCTTGCCGAAGGTCTCGTGCATGACCAGTTTTCCCTGACGAGCAATGGCGATGACGCCACCGGGAAGCCTGCCCGCAGCCACCTCGGCTTCGAAGTAGGTTTTCACCTTTCTGAGACGTTCCGAGGACATGCCCACGTCCTCCGGTTTGGCCCGAGGAAGGGGCTCGGCACCGGCGGTTGCCGATATTGCGACGAACAGCGATGCCAGTGCTGTTCGATGAAGGAATGAGGATTTGGTCAGCATGAAGTCTCCCTTGTGTCGTGTTTTGGTGTGGTGCGTCGGGCCCATGTCGAAGCGGACACCGACATGAAAAGCGTAGCGCAAGGTGTGCAGGCCCGGCTTTCGCGGGGCCTTGGGTAATCCCTAGTGTGGGAGGGTCGCATCCCGCGTCGTGGGAGAATCCGTATGGACGCAAGGGGCCGATCCTGGAAGTCAGCGTGGCGGTCGCATCCCCGGTCTTTCGCCGTCCGTCGGGTCACTGAGAGGAGAATCCTTCCATGAAGAAATGTCTGCTTGCCATTCTCGGCACACTTCTGCTTGGGGCGCAGGCCTGGGCCTGGCCGGACAAGCCGGTGCAGGTG
>CAYYDO010000017.1:18069-21763 GCA_964470595.1 uncultured Burkholderiaceae bacterium
TCCCGCCCGGGGGATCCACCGACACACTGGCGCGGGCCCTGACGCCGCAACTGGCTGCAAGGCTCGGTCAGCCGTTCGTGGTGGAAAACCGTGCCGGCTCCACCGGGACCATTGGAACCAACTCAGTTGCCCGCTCCAAGCCGGATGGCTACACACTTCTGGTGGCCTCGCTCGGCCCCTTTGTGATCGCTCCTCATCTGATCAGGAACACACCCTACGATCCCAACAAGGACCTGGATCTGATCATGGTGGCTGTGCAGGCCCCCAATCTGCTCGTCGTGCCGGCGGCATCGCCGATGAGGTCGGTAAGCGATGTCATCACAAGTCTGCGTAAGAATCCTGACAGGATGACCTTCGCCTCATCCGGAAACGGTTCCTCCGATCACCTCACGGCAGAACTTCTCTGGCTGCAGACCGGTACCAGCGGTATTCACGTCCCCTACAAGGGCGGCGCTCCCGCGATCACCGACCTCCTCGGCGGCCAGGTGGACATCTCCTTCCAGAACATCAATGCGGTGATTCAGCATGTCCGCTCGGGCAAACTTCGTGCGCTCGCGATTACATCGGACAAACGCTCTCCTCTTCTGCCGGATGTGCCCACGCTGACCGAGAGTGGCGTGACGGGTGCCAATGTGTATTCATGGCAGGCGATTGCGGCTCCCCGTGGTCTGCCCGCAGATATCAAGTCGAAACTTCACGCTGCCCTGTCCGCAGCCCTGGCAGACAAGTCGATCAAGGAGCGTTTCGTCGATGTCGGATTCGAGATCGTAGGCAACACTCCGGAGCAGTTCGCGAGTTTTCAGGCAACCGAGTTCGCACGCTGGAAGCGGGTGATCGAGACCCGTGGCATCAGGGCAGACTGACCCGCACGTCCCGGAGCGTGACGTGTCGGTGTCGCGTACCCCAACGGTCGTGGCCCTGCGGGTCATTCCGGTCGCCGGGCGCGATTCCATGTTGCTCAACCTGAGCGGTGCGCATGCGCCGTTTTTCACCCGCAACCTGGTCATCCTGACCGACAGCGACGGCCGCCAGGGGGTTGGCGAGGTGCCCGGTGGGGAGCGTATCCGCCAGACCATCGAGGATGCCGCCCCTCTCGTGGTCGGTCAGTCGATCGCTCTGGTTCAGACAGTGATGCGACAGATACAGGCAGTTTTCGCGGATCGCGATTCGGGAGGGCGGGGACTGCAGACCTTCGATTTGCGCACTGCGATTCATGCGGTGACGGCGATCGAGAGCGCCATGCTCGATCTTCTGGGCCAGCATCTCGGTGTCCCTGTTGCGGCACTTCTCGGTGAGGGCCAACAGCGCGCTGAAGTCGAGATGCTCGGCTACCTTTTCTTCATCGGAGACCGGACGCTCACGGATCTTCCGTACGCAAGCGAACCGCAGTCGGAGGACCCCTGGTGTCGTCTGCGTCACGAGAAGGCGATGACACCCGATGCCATTGTCGATCTGGCGCGGGCAGCCAGTGATCGCTACGGATTCAACGATTTCAAGTTGAAGGGCGGGGTTCTTCGCGGCGAAGAGGAGGTCGAGGCCGTTGTGGCACTTCACGAGGCCTTTCCTGAAGCCCGAATCACTCTCGATCCCAACGGAGGCTGGCTGTTGCGTGATGCGGTCCGTCTGATGCGGGACATGCATGGGGTGCTGGCCTATGCCGAGGATCCATGCGGTGCCGAGGGTGGATTCAGCGGTCGTGAGGTGATGGCCGAGTTCCGCCGGGCGACGGGCTTGCCAACCGCCACCAACATGGTGGCCACCGACTGGCGGCAGCTCGTGCATGCGCTTGCCCTGCAGTCGGTCGATATTCCCCTTGCCGATCCGCATTTCTGGACGATGTCCGGTTCGGTTCGCGTGGCCCAGACCTGCCGCGACTGGGATCTGACATGGGGCTCGCACTCGAACAATCATTTTGATGTTTCACTGGCCATGTTTGCGCATGTGGGTGCTTCCGCCCCGGGCAGAGTCACCGCGCTGGATACGCACTGGATATGGCAGGACGGGCAGCGCCTGACGGTCGACCCATTGCGCATCGTTGGCGGCAAGGTGCGCATACCGGATCTGCCTGGCCTGGGTATCACCCTCGATATGACCGAAGTCGAAAGGGCGCATGCCCTGTATCTTTCTCATGGCCTGGGTGCGCGTGATGACGCCATCGCCATGCAGTTTCTTGTTCCCGGCTGGACCTTCGACCCGAAGCGTCCGTGTCTCGTTCGTTGATAAAGGTTGGATATGTCAGATACCCCCTACAGCGCTTATCCCAATACATTTCGCCATCGTTTGCAGGCTGGCGAGCAGCTGATTGGCTGCTGGTGCTCACTGGCCAATCCCATCACCACCGAGGTGCTTGGCCTTGCAGGCTTCGACTGGATCCTCCTCGATGGTGAACACTCACCCAACAACATTTCCACCTTTGTTTTGCAGTTGATGGCCCTCAAAGGCAGCAGCAGCGCGCCCGTGGTGCGCCCGCCGTCCAATGACCCGGTGGTGATCAAGCAACTGCTGGACGGGGGATTCCACAATTTTCTGATTCCTTTTGTCGAGTCGGCCGAGGAGGCTCGCCGAGCGGTTGCGGCCACGCGCTATCCCCCCGAGGGAATTCGGGGTGTATCGGTCTCCACGCGCCACAATAATTACGGAACGGTTCCTGATTACTTCAAGGTAGCCAACCAGAACATCGCCCTGGCAGTGCAGATCGAGTCACGTGCGGGTGCTGATGCGATCGAGGCAATCGCTGCTGTCGATGGCGTGGATGCCATTTTCATCGGGCCATCCGACCTTGCCGCAGGCCTCGGGCACATCGGCAACTCACAGCATCCCGAGGTGCAGCAGGTCATCGCGGCGGTGATGGTGGGCGCAGCGCGTCAGCGCAAGACGGTGGGCATTCTGGCCCCGGTCGAGGCCGATGCCCGGCGCTACATGCAGATGGGTGCCAGCTTTGTGGCGGTGGGCAGTGATCTCGGAGCGTTCCGCTCATCCACACAGGCATTGCACGATCGCTACCGCTCGTCGGCATCATCGTGATGTGATGGTGATATCGAGCGATACACTCCCGCTGCCATGACCACTCAAGACTCTCTTTCAGAGGTGCGCACCCGGTTCGCACCGAGCCCTACCGGTTACCTTCATGTGGGCGGCGCACGCACGGCACTTTTCTGCTGGGCCTATGCGCGCCGTCATGCGGGTACATTCATTCTCCGCATCGAGGACACGGATCTCGAGCGTTCGACACCCGAGGCCGTGCAGGCCATTCTCGACGGGATGGCGTGGTTGGGTCTCGCACCGGACGAGGGGCCCTTCTATCAGATGCAGCGCATGGAGCGTTACCGGGAGGTCATCGCGGCGATGCTTGCTGCAGGCACGGCATATCACTGCTACAGCAGCCCTGAGGAACTGGAGCAGATGCGTGAGCAGCAGCGCGAGCGCGGCCTCAAACCCCGCTACGACGGCCGTTGGCGGCCAGAGAACGCCTCACGCGCCGGGCTGGTGGCGCCGGTCGATCGCACGCCGGTGGTCCGGTTCCGTAACCCCGACCACGGAGTGGTCGGCTGGGATGACGGCGTAAAGGGTCCGATTACGATTGCCAATGAGGAACTCGACGACCTCATCATCGCCCGCGCCGACGGCACGCCCACCTACAACTTCTGTGTCGTGGTCGATGACATGGACATGCGCATCAGCCATGTCATCCGCG
>CAYYDO010000018.1:0-4566 GCA_964470595.1 uncultured Burkholderiaceae bacterium
CTTGAGTCGTGGAAACTTCAGGCCCGAGAGCGCCTTGGCGCCAAGGCCGAAGATGGCATTGAAATGCGTGGGCACCATGAAGGTGCTGTTCAGCTGATCATGTGCCAGACGGTGCAGCACCTCTTCGGGATCGAAGCGCGACATGATGTCGCAGCGTCCGCCAAAGAAGATCGGCGCCAGGGCAAATGCAAAACCCGCGCCGTGGTACATCGGCGCCAGCGCCAGCGTGCGGTCCTCCGGCGAGTAGCAGCCGTATTCCACGCCCATGCCCAGAAAGGTCAGCACCCGCGAGCGGTGCGACAGCATCACCCCCTTGGGCTTGCCGGTCGTGCCTGCCGTGTAGCTGAGTGCAAAGGTTTCCCACTCCTGCGCTACGCCCCGCGCCTCGGTCCCTGCGCCACGTGCGATCCAGTGCGCGAGATCATCGCCAATCAGGATCGTGCTTTCGACAAGACTCGTGACCTGCGGCGAGAGCAGACCGCTGGTCGAGGTGTGCGCGATCAGCATGCGCGATGCGCTGTCTTCCAGGATGTACGCAATCTCCGGTGCCGTGAGTCGTGGGTTGACCAGCACCACGCTGATTCCCATCGATGACAGACCCAGCACCAGTTCGACATATTCCAGGCAGTTGGGGCTGAGCAGGGCCACATGATCGCCGGGCTGCAGACCCTGTGCGGTCGCGGCACAACGCACCTGCGCAATGCGGTCGGCGAGTTCGCCGAAGGTCAGCGCTCGTTCGCCCTCGGTCAGGGCAATCTTGCCCGGTGTGCGTCGCGCGCTGGCCAGCACGCCCGAGACGATGGTCTGTGAGATGAAGGCGTCGGGAAGAGTCATGGCAACGGATCGTGAAGTCGGAAGACACGATGCGCGTTATCGCGCATCAGTTTGCGCAGCGGTTCCTCGCGCAGGCCGAGTTCGGCGATTTCGCGCATGGCCCGCTCGGGGTCGATCACCGGCCAGTCGGTGCCGAAGAGCACCTTGTCCTGGCCATAGGTGTTCAGATAGTGAATCAGCGATGCCGGCCAGTAACGCGGTGCATAGGCATCGACACCAATGAACACATTGCGATGTTTCCAGGCCATGGCGATCATCTCGTCGGCCCAGGGAATGCCGATATGAATGCCGATGAGTTTCAGCTCCGGAAAATCGATCGCGACCTGATCCAGGGTGATGGGCCGGGCCACGCTCGGCAGGGGCCTCTCCGGGTTGTAGACCAGGTTCTGGCCCACCTGCATCATGATGGGAATGTCCAGTTCGCAGCACTTGGCGTAATAGGGGTAGTACTTGGCGTGATCCGGTGCCAGGCCGAACCAGTGCGGATAGAGATGCGCACCCACAAAGCCGTGTGCCCTGACCGCCTCTTCCAGTTCGGCCACACCGCGCATGCCGCGGTAGGGGTCGATGCCGGCCAGCCCGCGAAACCTGTCGGGATGATCGCGGCAGTAACTCGCCACCTGTTGGTAGGGAATTTCGACAGACCCCTTCATGCGTATGTCGCCGGCGCGCACGGCAATCAGCAGTGAGTGACGAACCCCCGCGCGATCCATCTTCTTCAGGTAGTCGGGCAACTCCACCCCCTGGCGCATCTCCGGGGGCATGCGGATCTGATCCATGAACTCCGGGCCGAATCCTGTCTGGCCCAGACGCAACTCCTGCGCGGTGAAGGGATTGCAGACGATGTCGACGGCGTCGGGAACGAGAATCATGATGGGTGTGTCCGTATGCGATGAGGGGATGGGATGTGCTTGCCAGTGCCTGGTGTGCCTGTGTTCGTGTGCCTGTGTTCGTGTGCCGTGGGTCCGGATTCGCGCGTCGTGCTGCTCAGGAGGACAGCGGTCGCAGTTTGCGCCACAGTGTGGTGCGGCTGATCCCCAGTCGCCGCGCGGCAATCGAGTGATTGCCGCCGCTCTCGAAGAGGATGCGCTCGATCTCCTGGCGTGAGAGCACGGCGGGCCCCTGGGCGCCGCGTCGGCGCCGACCTCGCAAGGGCATGTCATACGACGCATCGAAGCCGGTGTCATGGGCTGCGTCGTGCGTCATGTCGCGGGGCATCCCGCGCGCCATGTCTCGGTTCATGTGATTGATCGCACCGCCCTCGGTCACGAGGGTGCCCACTCTGCTGCTGTCCGTTGGCGTGTCCGCATGCGCCGGGTTGTCTTCGGCAAAGATTTCGGCGAACTCGCCCGAGAGCAGGCTGTAATCGATATCCGATGCGTGCGCGTAATCGCTGAGAAACACGGCCAGGCGTTCGGTCACGTTTTCGAGTTCGCGCACATTGCCCGGCCATGGATAGGCCTTGAGCAGCGGCATGATCGGCGCCAGGGCCTGATCGGCAGCCAGCGATGAACCCAGTCGGCGCAGGGCCTGGAACAGGAACTGCAGGGACAGGAAGGCGATGTCCTCGCCGCGTTCGCGCAGGGTGGGCAGTTGCAGCCGAAGGATATTCAACCGGTAGTACAGGTCGTCGCGAAATTGCCCGGCCTTGACCAGGTGCATCAGATCCTGATGGGTGGCTGCCACGATGCGCACATCGACCGGAATCGGCTGGGTGCTGCCCAGCCGGGTCACTTCCTTTTCCTGCAGCACGCGCAGCAGTCGGGTCTGCAGGGCCAGCGGCATGTCACCCACTTCATCGAGAAAAATGGTGCCCCGGTGCGCCGATTCGAAGAGACCGATGCGTCCTCCACGCCGCGTGCCAGTGAAGGCACCTTCCTCGTAGCCGAAGAGTTCGCTCTCGAGCAATGGCTCGGGCAGCGAGGCGCAGTTGACGGCCACGAAGGGGCCGCTGCGCCGGGGGCTGGCATTGTGAATGGCCTGCGCAAAGAGTTCCTTGCCGGTGCCGCTCTCGCCCGTGATCAGCACCGTGGAATGCGTGCGCGCATAACGTTTGGCCACCTCGCGTGCATGCGACATGCGCGGTGATGTGCCGACGATCTGATCGAAGTGATAGCGCGCGCTCAGCGACTTGTTGCGGCGTTGCGTGCGCAGATTGGTTTCGGCAAGTTCGATGCGCCGTGCGTCCTGCAGCGAGATCACCGCACCGGCGGTGACAGCGCGTTCCCGGATTGCCGTGATGTTGGCAATGCAGGTGACCGAGCGCATCTGGATCACGGCATCGAGTTCCGCATTGCCGGTGCGCAGCACATCCGTGACACGCAGCTCGGGGGCCACGCTGGAGAGCCTGGCACCGATGCAGGAGCGCTCGGTCACGCCCAGCAGCTTCTGCATCTCGCCATTGATCGCGGTGATCCGTTCGTCCAGATCGACCGCGAGCACGGCCTCGCGCAGGTGATGCAGGACATCGTTGAGCTGCTCGAACCGCGAGCTCTTCAGCTGTGCCAGGTGCGAGAGGTCGATCGCATGCTCGAAGGCCTGACGCACCGAGGTGGGGCTGTAGGTGAGGATGCCCTCGATCTGGTTCTGACGCGCCAGCTCCACCACCAGACTCGATCCCACGATCACCTCGACGCCCTCTGCACGCAGGCTGTGAAAGCAGTTGTGACAGTCTTCAATGGTGCGGTAGGTGCGCTGGGCAATCTCGATGTTGAGCAGCTCGCGGATGGCATTGAGTTCGGGGATGGTCTCGCGATAGGTCACCACGCCGACATGCTCGGAAATCGTGCGCGCACGCATCAGTGCGAGCATGACGTCGTAGCCGCTGACCTTGACCTCGACCACGGGCATCTGCAGCGCCGAGCGCAGAAAGGTCGCATTGGCCCCTGCGGTGACGATGACATCGGCGCTCTGCGCACGCTCTGCCGCGCGGGCGCGCTCCAGCGCTTCATCGAGCACCACATCGATCAGCTGGATCTGCGCGCGCTCGCGAAACTCGTCGATCAGCCCCTCGGCGATGCGGCTCAGCCCCTTGTAGCTGATCACCAGGATGCGGGGCAGACTCGACCGGGATTCCATTGCGCGACTCCACAAAACTGAAACACGATGAAACGATGTTGTAACAAATGATGTTCCCTGCCGCGACTCTACTGAAACATCTGCAGGCATCCGTCCTAAGGTAAACCCGAGTCTTGGCCTGGCGTTGGAAACGCCGGATTCCCCCGATTTCACGCCATCTCTGGCTCCGGAGAAATGCTGCAGTTGCGTTGGCACAGGCCTTGCTTTGGTGTGTCTCGATATTGTTTCTTTTCGAGGCCTTGATGAAACCTCTCGACGGACTGGTGCTGCTGGATCTGACCCACATGTTGTCGGGTCCCTATGGCGCCATGATGCTCACCGACCTCGGCATGCGCACCATCAAGGTCGAGCCGCCGGGCAAGGGGGAGGGCACCCGCGCACTGCTGGCCGACGATCCGCGCAACTCGAAAGAGGGCATGGGCGCCTATTTCCTCACGCTCAACCGCGGCAAGGAAAGTGTCTGCATCGACCTGAAGCAGCCGGAAGGGCTCGAGGTCTTCCATGAGCTCGTGCGCCACGCCGATGTGGTGCTCGACAATTTCTCGGCGGGCGTGACCGGCCGGCTGGGCATCGGGTACGAGCAGCTCAGCCGCATCAATCCGCGCATCATCACCTGCTCGATCAGCGGCTTTGGCGGCTATGGGCCGGACACAC
>CAYYDO010000018.1:4576-21486 GCA_964470595.1 uncultured Burkholderiaceae bacterium
CGCCCGGCGTTCGATCAGGTGGTGCAGGCCATGGGCGGCGGCATGTCGATCACCGGCCTGGACCGCGATCATCCGATGCGCTCGGGCATTCCGATTCGTGATCTGGGCGGCGGCATCTTCGGTGCCATGGGCGTGCTGGCAGCACTTCAGCAGCGCGAGCGCACGGGAAGCGGGCAGCATGTCGATGTGTCCATGCTCGATGTGCAGATCTCCCTGCTCAATTACATGGCCACCATGTATTTCCTCTCCGGCGAGGTGCCCACGCCCATCGGCAACAGTCACTTCGTGCACGTGCCTTACAACTGCTATCCCACCAGCGATGGCCACATCATCATCGCCTGTATCGGCGATGCCTTCTGGGCGCGCTTCATCGAAGCCCTGCCTCTGGAGGGTTTCACCGACGAGCGCTATGCCCGCCAGCCGGTGCGGCTCGCTGCCAAGGAGCAGATCGATGCGGCCATTGGCGCGCGCCTGTGTTCCAGCTCCACGGCTTACTGGGTGGATTTCTTCCAGAAAGCCAAGATTCCCTGCGGACCGGTCAACCGTTTCGATATGGCGCTCTCCGACCCTCAGATCCTGGCCCGCAACATGGTGATCGATGTGCCGATGCCCGGTGGCGGCACCGTGCGCATGCCCGGATCCCCGATGAAATTCTCGGCCAGCGACGAACTCGCGCCCGCCTCCCCGCCCCGGGTCGGCGAGCACACCGAGAGCGTGCTGTCCGAACTCTGCGGCTTCGATGCGACAAGGATCGAGTCGTTGCTGCAAAAGGGCGTCGTTGCCCAGAACCCCTCTGCGCTCAAGGAGCCGATGCAATGAGTTACCGACTGGGTGTCGACGTAGGCGGCACATTCACCGACCTGTTGCTGATCGACGAGGAATCCGGCCACTGCTATGCGGCCAAGGTTCCATCCACGCCCCACGATTCATCGATCGGGGTGCTCAACGGCATTCGCCGTGTCTGCGAACAGAACGGGCTCGATCCCCGTCAGATCACACATGTGATGCATGGCACGACGGTGGCCACCAACACCGTCCTGGAGGCCAAGGGTGCGCGTGTGGGTCTGGTCACGACCGCCGGCTATCGCCAGGTGCTGCAGATTGCCCGCTCCTTTGTGCCCGGTGGCCTCGGCGGCTGGGTGATCTACAACAAGCGTCCGCTGCTCGCGCCTCTGGAGTGGACCATCGAGGCCGACGAGCGCATGGATGCCCGTGGCAACCCGGTGCGTGCGCTCGATGGCGATCGTCTGGCGGTCGAGCTGGAGCGGCTGAAGTCCGCTGGCATCGAGGCCCTGACCATCAGCTTCGTCAATGCCTACGCGAGTGGCGCGCACGAGCGTCAGGCACGCGAGATCGCGCAGCGGGTGCTGCCCGGCGTGCCGGTGTCGATTTCATCCGAAGTGATCCCCGAGATGTATGAATACGAGCGCACCGAGACGACGGTCGTGAACTCCTATGTGCGTCCGGTGGTGTCCAAGTACATCGAGAACCTGAGCAAGGAAATCGGCCGCAGCATGAACCAGCCGCGCCTGCACATCCTGCGCTCCGATGGTGGTCTGGCCACGGTGCAGGGGGCGCGCGACAACCCGGTGAACCTGCTCATGTCCGGCCCTGCCGGCGGCGTTTCGGGAGCCCTGTGGGTGGCGCGTCAGTCGGGCTATCGCAATCTGCTCACCTTCGACATGGGGGGCACATCCACCGATGTCGCCCTGATCCAGGATGGCGTTGCGCAGACGCGCCGTGAAACCCGCGTGGGCGACATCACCGTGCGTGCCCCGTCGATCGATGTGCGCACCGTGGGCGCAGGTGGCGGCTCGATTGCCTATGTGCCCGAACTCACCAGAGCGCTGCGTGTGGGCCCCCAGAGTGCGGGTGCGAACCCCGGTCCTGCGGCCTATCGCAAGGGCGGTGACAAGCCCACGGTGACCGATGCCAATGTGGTGCTGGGCTATCTTCCTGCCAGCGCGCAGCTGGGTGGCGACATGCAGATCGATGCCGCGCTCGCCGAGAAGGCGCTCTCCACCATTGCCGACGCATTGGGCAAGCCCATTCACGAGGCCGCCGAGGGCGTGGTGCGGATCGTCAACGAGAACATGTTCGGTGCGCTCCGTCTGGTGTCGATCGAACAGGGCTACGATCCGCGTGACTTCGCCCTGATCGCCTTTGGTGGCGCAGGACCGCTGCATGCCAATGCCCTGGGTGTCCTGATGGGCTCATGGCCGGTCATCATTCCCACGGCCCCCGGCGTGCTGTGTGCCTACGGCGATGCCACCACGCAGCTGCGCGACGAAGCCTCGCAGACCTTCATCCGCCGCTTCGACGAAACATCGGATGCCGAAATTGCCGAGATCCTTGCGCGTCTGGCGGCGCAGGCATCCCGTTCTCTCACCGAAGAGGGCGTGCCTGCGGCCGAGCAGACGGTGATGGTGCAGATCGATCTGCGTTATCGCGGTCAGGCCACCCAGCTGCCGATCACCTTCTCGCCACAGGAGCTTGCCGAAGGCGGGCTGGCACTGGTGGGCCGTCGGTTCGATGACAAGCACACCCAGCTCTACACCTTCTCGCTCGATGCCCCCAAGGAAATCGTCAATCTGCGCGCGATTGCGCTCGGACCCGAGCCCCGCGTCAAGGCCGACCCCCTGGCCGCAGGCACCGGAGAGATCGCGGCCGAGGCGGTGATCGGCCAGACCGAGGTGTTCGTCGATGGCCGCAAGCAACCCGCCCGTATCTACTGGCGGCCCGGCCTGAAGGCGGGCGATCGCATTGCCGGCCCCGCCATCGTGTCGCAGATGGACACCACCACCCTGATCCTGCCGGATCACACCGGTGTGGTCGATCCCTACGGCCACATCATGATCTGGCCCAACGATCGTCTGCCCGCGTCCGCCACGTCTGGAGCCTAACGCCATGCCCGCACAGATCATTCAGTCGAATCCGCAGCCGATTCCCGAGTCGCCGATCGACACCATCGCCCTCGACATCATCGAGAATGCCCTGCGCAATGCCCGCTCCGAGATGGATGCGGTGCTCTTTCGCACCGCCATGTCGCCCGGCATCCGCGAGCAGCACGATGCCTTCCCCATGATCGCGGACCTCGAAGGCCGGATGGTGGTCGGACAGTTCGGTTCGTTCATTCACGGTTTCCTGCAGGCCTACGACGGCACGGTGGAAGAGGGCGATGTCTTCCTGACCAACGATCCCTACTCCACCAATGGAGCGATCAGTCACCTCAATGACTGGCTCACCCTGATGCCGATCTTTCACAACGGTCGCATCATCAGCTGGGCCGCGATGTTCGGTCACATGACCGACAACGGCGGCAAGGTGCCGGGCAGTCTGCCCACCGATGCCATGCAGATCTTCGAGGAAGGGCTGCAGATTCCACCGGTGAAGATCATCCGCCGTGGCGAGCTCAATACCGAGCTGCTCAATCTGCTGGTGCGCAATTCACGTGTGCCCGAGTGGAACCGCAGCGACTTCAATGCCATCGTGGCCGCATTGCGCCTGGCCGAGCGCCGGGTACACGAGATCATCACGCGCTTTGGCGCACCGGCCTATGTGGCGGCCACCCGCGAGATGCTCGATCGCAACCGTCGCGCCATGAGCGCCATCATCAAGATGGTGATTCCCGAGAAGAAGGCCTACTTCGAGGACTACATCGACGACGACGGCGTGGGCATGGGCCCCTACAAGGTGGCCTGCACCCTGTGGCGCGAGGGCGATATTGCCTGCTTCGATTTCGAGGGCACGGATCCGCAGTCGTCGAGCTCGGTGAACTTCTACCTCAACGAGGAGATGTTCAAGATGTTCCTCGGGGCCTTCTTCATCAACCTGTTCGATCCCCAGATCCTGTTCAACGACGGCTTCTACGATCTGGTCAAGGTGCGCATTCCCGAGGGCAGCATTCTCAAGCCCAAGCGGCCCGCAGCGCTGTCCTGCCGCACCCATCTGCTGGGCCGCATCTTCGACATCATGGGTGGCGTGCTCGGTCAGGGTGCACCCGATGCACTGAATGCGGCGGGTTTCTCCGACAGCCCCCACCTGATGTATTCCGGCTATGACCAGCGCGGCGAGTGGTATCAGCTCTTTCAGATCGGCTTTGGCGGCATTCCCGGACGCCCCTCGGGCGACGGTCCGGATGGCCACTCCCTGTGGCCCTCGTTCACCAATGTGCCCAACGAGTTTCTCGAGAGCTACTTCCCGCTGCGCATCCTGCGCTACGAATCGATTGCCGACTCCGGAGGCGCCGGTCTGCATCGCGGCGGCAATGGTGTGTGCATGGTCTACGAGTTTCTCGAGCCCGGTCAGATCTCGATTCACGATGATCGCTGGCTGACCTATCCCTGGGGCGTCAATGGCGGCCTGCCGGGCGGCCGCAGCACCAAGCGTCTGGTGCGCAAGGATGGCAGCGCCGAGTGGCTGCCTTCCAAGTGCGACCGCATCGCGGTCATGCCGGGCGACCAGCTCTATTTCAACACCTGGGGTGGCGGGGGCTGGGGCGATCCTCTCAAGCGCGACCCCGCCAAGGTGGCCGCCGATGTGTGTCGCGGTCTGGTGTCGGTCGATGGCGCACGCCGCTATGGCGTGGTGGTCGATGCCGAGGGACGACTCGACGAGGCTGCCACGACGGCGCTGCGCGCCGAGATGACCGCCAGCCGCCCGCCGCTGGAGCTGTTCAATCGCGGCGGCACCATCGAGCAGCTCAAGGCGCGTGCACTCGAGGAAACCCATCTTCCGCCGCCGCGCTCGCCCGAGTTCGGTCTGCGCAGGGTTGCAGCCGCACGATGACCGACAGTCTCGTCATCAACGAAGTCGGTCCCCGCGACGGGCTGCAGAACCAGCCGGTGCTGGTGAGCGCGGCCGACAAGATCGCGCTGGTACGCGCGCTGCAGGCAGCCGGACTCACCCAGCTCGAGATCGGCAGTTTCGTCTCGCCCAGGGCCGTGCCCCAGATGGCCACGACCGAAGAAGTGCTGACCACTCTGGGCGCGGCAACACCAGGGTTCTCGGTGCTGATTCCGAACATGAAGGGTCTGGAGCGCGCCATCGCCGCAGGTGTGCGCGAAGTGGCTGTGGTGCTGTCGGCCACCGAGACCATGAATCAGAAGAACATCAACATGTCGCTCGAGCGCACCACCGAGGTGTGCGCCGAGGCCGTTGCTGCTGCCGTTGCCGCCGGTATTCGCGCAAAGGCCTATGTGGCGGTGGCCTTCGAGTGCCCCTTCGAGGGTCCGACATCGCCCGGGGTGGTCATGGCGCTGTCTGCGCGCATGGTGGCAGCGGGTGCGGCCGAAGTGGTGATCGCCGACACCATCGGTGCGGCAGCACCTCTGCAGGTGCGCCGCCTGATGCAGGATCTGGTCGCAGCCCATGGCGCACCGTCCGTGTCGGGCCATTTTCACGACACGCGCGGCATGGCGCTTGCCAACTGCTTTGCCTCCATCGAGGCCGGTGTGCGCAAGTTCGACAGTTCGGTGGGCGGCATGGGTGGCTGCCCCTTCACCCCGAATGCGGCAGGCAATCTCGCCACCGAGGACCTGGCCCTGATGGCCGAACAGAGTGGTTTTGCCACCGGCATCCGATTTCCCGAACTGATTCAGGCCGTCGATATTGCATCGCGCGTGACCGGCCGTGAACTCGGGGGGCGCAGTCTGCAGTGGCTGCGTCGGCATCACGCCGCAAGGGCGGCGGCAGAGGCGGCAAAGGCGGCGGCATGATGGCGGCACAGGCATCCTTTCTTCCCCGAATCGGCTCGCTCCTGGCATCGGCCTTCCCGATCCTGGTGATCGCGGCCCTGCTGTTCTCGGCGGTGTACATCAAGCCGCGTGTCGTGCCGCGCGAGGTCGCTCCCATCCCGATTCATCCGCGCGATGCCTTCTATGCCGCCGATGCCCTGCCAAGCGGCCAGATCTGGATGGTGGGCCGTGGCAACAAGGTCATCGTCACGCCGGGTCTGGGTCAGCCCTGGAAGATCATCGAGCCCAAGCCCGCATCCAACTGGCAGGGCGTGGTCGCGATCTCCGACAAGGAAGTGGTGATCGCCGGCAATGAGGGCGTGATGCTGCGTACCCAGGATGGCGGCGCCTCATGGCAGCCGGTCGTCACCAAGGACATCCTGACGGTGCACGATGCCAAGTTCCTGCGTCTGAAGCAGGATCCTGATGGTCAGATCTGGGCTCTCGCCGAGTTTGGCAATGTGCTGGTCAGCAGGGATCGCGGGCGCAGCTGGAAGTCGCTCACCCCCAAGGCCGATATCGGCTGGAACGACATCGCCTTCTTGCCGCGCGGCCGGGTGGTGATCGTTGGCGAGTTCGGCAAGATTCTCTCCAGCAATGATGGTGGCCAGCGCTGGTCGGAAACCGAAATCCCCAACACCAGCAGTCTGATGTCGCTGGCCATCCGCCCGAGCGGTGTCGGCGTGGCGGTCGGTCTGGAAGGTGGTCTCCTGCTCACCCAGGACGGCGGCCAGACCTGGAGCGCACAAAAGCCATTTACCCGCAGCCATCTGTTTTCGGTGGTACAGGACGGCGGCCGCTTCAACGCCGTCGGGGACAAGGGTGTCATTGCCCAGTCCACCGATGGACGCAACTGGACCATGGTGCCCGGCAAGCCGAACGACTCGGCATGGCGCACCGATCAGATCGCCGTCGGCGATGGCCTTCTCATGGCCGGCCGCAATCCATTGTTCCTCGCCAGGGATGGCGTGAAGTTTCTGACCGAGGTCTCCAGGTAATCGCAGATGATGGAAAAGCTTGTTTTCTGGTTTGTCTCCACGATGATCCGTTTCCGGATCGCGGTGGTGATCATCGTGGGTGCCCTGACCGTGGTGTTCATGGGTCTGGCCGCACAACTGCCGCTCAAGACCATCTTCGACGACCTTCTGCCGTCCAACCATCCCTACATCCAGGTTCATCAGAAGTACAAGCAGACATTCGGCAGCTCGAACCTGGTCAGCCTGATGCTGCGTGTCGAGGAAGGCGACATCTTCCGCACCGAAGTGCTGCAGGAGATTCAGACCGCCACGACCGCCATGCAGCAGGTCAAGGGCATCGACCAGTTCCAGATCATTTCGCTCGCCTCGAAGAAGCTCAAGGAGGTGATCGCGTCCACAGCCGAGATCAAGCTGCGCCCGCTGATGTGGCCGGATGTGCCGAAAACGCCCGAAGAAATCGCCCAGCTCAAGCAGTCCGTGCTGCAGAATCCGCTGGTCTACGGCATCTATGTGTCGCCGGACCTGAAGTCCGCACTGATCACCGCCGACTTCATCGATCGTGACCTGGACTACACCGAGATCTTCACCTCGATCCGGGCCATTGCCGATCGCGCCGAGGCAACGGGTCTGGTCAAGACCCACCTGGTGGGTGAGCCGATTCTCTATGGCTGGGTCGCGTACTACCTGCCCGAGACCATGCTGGTGCTCGGCGCCTGCGTGGCGGTGCTGGCCCTGCTGCTGTTTCTGATCACGCGCACCTTCCGTGGCACCGTGCTGCCGATGATCTCGGGTGTGGTCAGTGCCAGCTGGTCGCTCGGTGTGGCCCGCCTGATGGGTTTCAATCTCGACCCCCTGGTGATCGTTGTCGCCTTCCTGATCACCGCGCGCGCGATCTCGCATGCGGTGCAGCTGGTGATCCATTTCGATGATGAAATCCGCGATGGCGCCCCCGATCCCAAGACCGCCGCCCGTCAGGCCATGCAGGCCCTGTTCAAGCCCGGCATGCTGGGTGTGCTGGCCGATGCCGGCTGCATCATGGTGGTGCTGCTGATTCCGATTCCGCTGATGCAGAAGGTGGCCCTGATCGGCACCGTATGGGTGCTGACGATTGCCATCAGCGCCGTGGTGCTGACACCGGTGCTGCTCTCCTGGACTGGCGCCACCCGCGAGCGTCTGCGCCAGACCGCACCGGATCGCTGGATGGCCGCCGTGCTGAGCCGCTTCGCCGATCTGGCGACTACCCGTTCATCTGCGATTGCCATCGTTGCCAGCACTGCGGTGATCTTCGTGGTGTCCGGTCTCTACTCCCTCAAGCTCACGATTGGCGATGCGAACCCGGGTTCGCCCATTCTCTGGGGGAAGTCCGAATACAACCGGGATGCCGCACTGATCAACAGCAACTTTCCCGGTTCGGACCGCATGTTCGTGGTCATCTCCGATGATCAGACCGATGGCCTGAAGGAAACCGCAGCCGTCGAGACCATGGCCCGCCTGCAGCGTCACATGGAGGATCAACCCGAGGTCGGCGGTTCGGTGTCGCTGGCCGACATCATCCCGGCGATGAAGCGCACCCTGCGCGAGGGCAATCCGCGCTACGAGGAATTCGGCATGAATGCCTCGGAAAACGGCGAGATCATGTACCTCTACACCTCGGGTACCGACCCCGGCGATATCGATCGCTTCGTCGATGCCCAGTACCGCAATGCCTCGGTCACCTTCTTCTTCCGCGATCACCAGGGCGAGACGATCCGCACGGCCGTGGCCCGCCTGCAGGAGTTCATTGCGAAGAATGCCGACAGCCCGGTGCAGATCCAGCTGGCCGGCGGTCTGGTCGGGGTGCTGGCAGCGGCCAACGAGGTCATTCTGGAGGCCAAGATCGGCAGCATCGCCCTGGCCCTGGTGGTGCTGATCCTGACCTGCGCGATCGTCTACCGCACCCTGCATTCGGGCACGCTCTTCATGGTGCCGGTGCTGCTCTCCAACACGGTCACCTTCAGCTTCATGGTGCTGATGGGTATCGGCATGAACGTCAATACCCTGCCGATTGCCGCCCTTGGCATCGGGCTCGGTGTGGATTACGCCTTCTATGTGGTGGATGAGATCAAGGAAGACATGGCCCGCGGGCAGTCCCTCGAGCAGGCCATCCGCAATTCGCTGATGAGCGCAGGACGCGGCGTGTTCATTACCGCCGCCACGCTCATTCTCAGTGTCGTGATCTGGTACCTCTCCAGTGTGCGTTTCCAGGCGGAGATGGGGCTTCTCATGGCCTTGTGGCTGACCGTGTCGGCTGCCAGTGCCCTGATCCTCATGCCCGCCCTGGTGTATCTGGTGAGGCCCAGATTTGTAGTGGGCAACAGGCAGGCCGCTCCCGCCCCGGGCAGCCTGCAGCCGGCGTAGGCAGTGTGGGCAGCGTCAACCAACAGGAGACTATTTCAATGATTACCTTCAAACAACACCGCAGGAGCCGCATCATCAAACCGCTCGCCGTGGCGGTGGCCTGCGCAACATTGGGCGCCCCGGCGATCGCCCAGCAGGGAGGCAGCAAGTCCTCGGCGGACTCATCGCTGCTGACCGGTGACTACACCCGTATGGGCGGCTATGTCCGCACCTGGGGATCGTGGAACCTGGAGAACCCGGGCAACACCTCCCTGGTTGGCCAGCGCAATGGTTTCTTCGGCTTTGCGCCCTCCAAGGACCTCACCGCCACAGGACGCAACGAGCGCGGCAGCATGTCCATGGCGCGCGCATCGGCCTTTCTCGATTTCGAGAACCGCAAGGGTACGGTGATCACCAAGGCATCGTTCCGGGTGGACCGGGAATACAAGACCGGCTATCTGGAGCGCCTGGATGAGGCACGTGCCACCAACTCGGTGATCGAACTCAACAAGCTGGCGGGTGTGAACAGCAAGTCTCAGCCGCTGATGGATCAGTACAACGACGAGCAGATCCGCGATCTGTATGTCGATTTCCCGATCAACGACCGCATCCAGGCCCGTCTGGGCAAGCAGCAGGTGGTCTGGGGCGAAACCGACTTCTTCCGCGCCATGGATCTGGTCACCGGTTTCGACTACCGCTGGCGCTCCTTCCTGGAAGTGGAAAACGAGGAGTTGCGCAAGACCAACTGGATGGCCAACTTCCGTATCAACGTGCCCGAAAAGGACGGCAACCTGCAGGTGCTGATTCGTCCGGGTCTGGATCGCAAGAAGGACATCGGCAACTCCTATGACATCACCGGCGGTCGCTGGGCCAACCAGCCCTATCGCACGGTCGATTTCTACAACAGCAACGACCTCGAGAAACTCGTGGGCCTGCCCGCAGTCTCGCGCCCTCTGGTGGGCACCAACTATCACCATCGCATCGGCAACATCGATGACTGGACAGGTGGTGTGCGCTGGAATGGTCTGGCCGGCAACCTCAACTACAGCCTTGCGGCCCTGAGCACCTTTGGTGGCAACCCCGTGATCGTGCCGGCGCGCATTGGCACGACGCCGCCCACGACATCGCCGTTCGGTACCTCCATGCCCGGTCAGGGCGAGGCCACCAAGGGCAGCCTGGGTGATCTGGTCTATCCCAAGCTGACGGTGCTCGGCTTCACCCTGAACGGCTACTCCAACGCGCTGGATGCGGTGCTCAGCACCGAGCAGGTCTACACCCATGGTGTGGCCTACAACCTGGGCTCCAAGGGCAAGTTCAACAGCCAGGGCTTCACCATCGTGGGTCTGGATGGATTCAAGCAGAAGAACACCTTCTCGAGCATGTTCCGCATGGACAAGACGGTGAACCTGCAGAACCTGATCGGCACCTCGCGGCCCTCGTTCGGTAGCGTGCAGCTGTTCAACACCCGCATCCTGAACTACAACCCCAACGAGGATCTGCTGTCGCTGATCGGCATGACCGGCAAGCTGAAGGAAGACAACACCATCGTGACCTTCATCCTGGCCATGAACTATCGCAACGACCGGATCAATCCGACCATTGCCCTGGGCCACGATGTCACCTATGGCGGCAGCTTCTTCATTCCCAGTGTCGAGTTCGTGTTTGGCGACAACTGGCGTCTGAAGGCCGAGGCCGACATCTTCTTTGGTGCGCGCAGCCGTCCGCAGGCCTACGACCTCGGTCAGGGCAATGCCAGGGATGGTGGTACGCCGCTTCTGGGCTACTTCCGCAACAACGATCAGTTCGTTCTGCGTCTGACCCGGCAGTTCTAATCTTTTACTGACTCAATCAGGAGAATCATGATGATGCATTTCAGGCAACTCACGATGGCGATAGCGATCGGCGCTGCCCTGGGGCTTTCTCCGGCGCTGCGTGCGGCGGAATTGCCCGCGGGCACGGTGATCGACAAGTCGAACATCGACAAGGTCAAGAACGACACCTTCGAGGGCAAAACCATCGGCAGCATGCTGCCCGAGCGCATGGAGTGGCAGATCCGCAACCACGGTCTGAAGATCACGTTGCAGAACTCCAAGCCCCTGCCCATCGAACCCAAGTCGGTCGAGGCCACCCGCAAGTACGCCGCCGATGTGAAGTACGACCCGGCCAAGAACGAGGTGTCGAACTACAAGGCGGGCCTGCCCTTTCCCAACATCGCCGACAACGATCCGCACAAGGCCGCCAAGCTGGTGTGGAACTTCTATTACGCGTCCCCCGTGGGCCATGTGATGGACTTCCCGAAGTTCGAGTTCCTGCTGATCGACGGCAAGACGGGTCTGGAGCGCACGCAGCGCTGGTCGCTCTATCGTTACTTCCACAAGGGCCGTCTGGATGGCGGACCTCCGGTCGATGACGACAAGATCTTCAGCCGCACGCTGCTCTTCGCAAGCTTTCCCAACGACATCAAGGGCATCGGCACCTTCACCATCCGCCACGACGGACCTCAGTTCGAGGATGTCTGGGTCTATGTGAAGAGCGCCCGTCGCACCCGTCGTCTGTCGGGTGGCGCGTGGATGGATCCGATTGGTGGAACCGACCAGCTCAACGATGACATCGAGATCTGGAATGCGCGTCCCAGCTGGTACAAGAAGTACAACTATGTGGGCAAGCGCACCATTCTGGCGGTTGCAGATGGTTCGTATTCCTGGATCGAGAATGAAAAGGATCTGAAGAAGCGTTATCCGACCATCGATCTGCAGAACCCCCCGTTCTGGAATCCGATCGAGAAGTATCAGCCGCGCGAAGTGCATGTGATCGAAGCCATCGCGCCGGATGAGCATCCATACAGCCGCAAGGTTCTCTACATGGAGACCACCACGCCCCGCATCTACTACGGCGAGGCCTATGACAAGCGCGGCGAGTTCTGGAAGTGGATGAACTTCACCAGCCGTCCGACCCCGGGCGCAGATGGTAGCCAGACCATCATTTCCAGCCAGGGTCACACCATCGACTTCAAGCGGATGCACGCGACCATCTTCGTGGTTCACCCCGATACCCGGATGAACACGAACCTGAAGGCCAGTGACATCAACCTGAACCGACTGGAACAGGCAGCGCAGTAAGCAGTCTGGCGGCCTCCGCGAGGGGGCCGCCGACGGTACCAGAGCACGATCAGGCAGTACCGGGAAGTACCAAGCGTCCACAAGAAGACGTTCTGTCGGGGCAGGTTCCGCAAGGAGCAGGCCTCCGCCGTCCCCGGCCATGCGCCGGTGCGAGAGGGATGGCGCTGCAATCGGATTCCGGCGCACGGCACCCAGGGGGGCTTGCGATGAAGTTCGGCATCTTTCTGCCCAATGGCAGCAACGGCTACATTCCTTCGGCGGGCAGTCCCGTCTATCTTCCAACTTTCGAGCACAACAAGGCGATCTCGATCGAGGCCGAGCGCCAGGGCATGGACTTCGTGCTCTCGATGATGAAATACAAGGGCTTTGGCGGTGAGACCGGCTACTGGGACTCCTGCCTGGAGTCGTTCACCCTGATGGCAGGTCTGGCTGCGGCCACCACGCGCATCGGACTCTTTCCCAGCGTGACCCTGCTGGCGAACCAGCCCCCGGTGGTGGCGCGCATGGTCGCCACGATCGACGACATCAGCGGCGGTCGTTGCGGACTGAACATCGTCACGGGCTGGAACAAGCCCGAATACATCCAGATGGGTGTGTGGCCGGGCGATGAGTACTACCAGAAGCGTTACGAATATGCGGCCGAGTACCTGAGCGTGGTCAAGAAGCTCTGGGAGCAGGACACCGTCACTCACCATGGCACCTATTTCAAGCTCGATGACTGCGTGGTCTGGCCCAAGCCCAAGCGCCGTGTGCCGATTGTGTGTGCAGGCCAGTCGCCTGCGGGCATCGCGTTTACCGCACAGCACGGCGATCACAGTTTCATCATGGCCGAAAAGCCCCTGCTGGCCGATGTCTGCGAGCGTATGCGCGTGAAGGCCGGCGAGACAGGCCGGCAGGTCGGCATCTATGCGCTGTTTCAGCTCGTGATCGCCGATACCGATCACGAGGCACTGCGCATCTGCGAAGAGATCGTCGCCAAGGCCGATCAGGGCGCGATCGCCAACATTCTGGCCAGCGCAGCCATGGACACCAATCAGGGCGGCACATCGGATCGCATGAAGAGCGGCCTGTCGCGCAATTTCGAGGACGGCAATCTGGCCTTCATGGGCATGCCGGTGATTCATGGATCGCCCGCCACGGTGGCCGCGCGCATCGATGACATCGCAGCCGAGACGGGCGTCGACGGCATTCTGTTCTCGATGCCGGACTTCGTGCCGGCGATTCGCATGTTCGGTGAAAAGGTGATGCCGAAGTTGCGCTGCTGACCTTGCGTTGCTGACGCTGCTGGTAACAGGGCAGGGTTCTTCAGCAGGCAGCGCATGCAGTTCCGATTGACACCAACACAGGAGAAAAAAATCATGGAGACAACACAGATCATCGAGGGCCTGAAGGCGGCACTGGGAGCGACCCAGGTGCTGACCGACGAGGCCTCGCGCAGTTTCTATTCCACCGATCTGAGCTTTCAGCCGGGCGCGGTGGCCATGGCGGTGGTCGCGCCAAAGGATGCGGACAGCCTGGCCGCTGCAGTTCGTCTGTGCGCGGCGCAGGGCGTGGCTCTGGTGCCGCGCGGCGGCGGCATGTCCTACACGCGGGGTTATGTGCCGGTGACCGAGCGCAGCGTGCTGGTGGACATGCGGTCGATGAACCGCATCATCGAGATCAACGAGCAGGACATGTATGTGCGTGTCGAATGTGGCTGCACATGGAGCGAGCTGTATGAAGCACTCAAGGCCAAGGGCCTGCGTACACCGTATTACGGCCCGCTCTCCGGCATGTATGCCACGGTGGGCGGGGCACTCTCGCAGAACAGCCTGTTTCACGGATCGGGCACCCACCACACCGCAGCCGAGAGCTGTCTGGGTCTGAAAGTGGTGCTGGCCGATGGCCGTATCGTGCAGACCGGTTCGGCAGCGCATGCCCACAGCAATGGTTTCTATCGGCACTTCGGACCTGATCTGACGGGTCTGTTCACGGCCGACACCGGCGCGATGGCGATCAAGGCCGAGGCGACCCTGCGACTGATCCGCTTCCCGCAGGTCTGTCTGTGCGCCTCGTACGGGTTCGAGAAACTCGAGGACATGCTGGCTGCGCAGACCGAGATCGCGCGCGAGGGTGTGGCTTCCGAGTGCTACGGCTTTGATCCCTTCTACAACGCGGGCTTCGAGGAGATGGGCTTCAGCATGAAGGAGAGCCTCTCGATGCTGGCCGATGTGGCGAAGTCGGGAGGCAACATCCTGTCGGGTGTGAAGAACGCCATCAAGATGGCGGCCCAGGGCAAGAAGGTGCTGAGCAAGGTGAACTACTCCCTGCACATCGCGCTGGATGCACCGACGCAGGCGGCTGCCGAGAGCATGCTGATGATCATCGAGGAGATCTGCGTGCGCAAGGGCGCGCCGATCGGCAATGCGATTCCCCTGGCGTTTCGCGCACAGCCATTCGGTGGCGTGCGCACCATTTTGCTGGGCAGCGCCGGCGAGGTCTGGATCCCCGTGCACGGATTCTTTCCGCTGTCGCGCGCAGTCGATGCGGCACTCACCACCGAGCGTTTCTTTGCGGAGAATCGCGCCCTGATGGAAAAGCACAACATCCAGTGTTCCTATCTCACCTGCTTCTCGGGGGCGGAGTTCGTGATCGAGCCGAGTCTCTACTGGTTCGATGCCCTCGGCGAGTTCCGTCTGCAACTGATCGAGCCGGAGTACCGCGAGAAATGGGGCAGCATCCCCGCCGACCCGACCACCCGCGAGGTGGCGCTCAAGCTGCGCGAGGGTCTGCGCGAACTGTTCTTCAAACTCGGCGCCTGCCATCTGCAACTCGGCAAGTACTACCCGTATCAACGCGCGATGGAAGGCAGCGGCATGCAGGGGCTGTTGCGTGATGTGAAGAAAACACTCGACCCGAAAGGGCTGATGAACCCGGGTTCCCTTGGACTGGAGTGATGCCATGACGATTCGCAAAGCCTATGTCGATGTGCGCGATGGCCAGATTCATTACCGACATGCCGATGCCGCCGGATCCGGCAAGCCGCTGGTCTTTCTGCATCAGACCGCCAGTTCCTCGGCGATGTATCAGGCGGTGATGGAGCGGCTCGATGGCCGTGTGCGCATGATCGCGCTCGATACGCCCGGTTTTGGCGGCTCGTATCGGCCACCAGTCAAGCCGGATGTGGGGTATTACGTCGATGCCCTGCTGCAGGCCATCGATGCGCTCGGCATTCGCGACTTCGATCTTTTCGGTCATCACACTGGTGCGGCGATTGCCTGCCAGATGGCAGCGGACCATCCGGAGCGGGTGAACCGGCTCGGCATGATCGGTCCGGTGCAACTGACCCAGGCCGACCGGGATCTGTGGAAAGGCACGGCCATCCATCCCATGCAGTACACCGCCGACGGGGCGCATCTGCAGTGGACCTGGAACCGGGTCACCCATCTCGACAGTCAGCCCATTGCCTATCCGCCGTCTCCTGCGCTGGCCACCCGCGAGGCCATCGATACGCTCATTGCCGGTGACCGCTGGCACGAGGCCTACGAGGCGGTGTTCGGTCAGGACTTTCCCGCCTGTCTGGCACGGGTGCGTTGCCCCATCCTGATGGTCTGTGGCGATGGCGATGTGCTGCACCCCTACTTCAAGGCGGCCTGCGATGCGCGTCCCGATGCGCGCGCGGTGCACATGAAGGCGGGCGCCTATGTGCTCGACCAGGATCCCGATGCAATGGTCCGGGTGCTGCGCGACTTCTTCACCATTGCCTGATCGCAGTCAAGGAGACCCTCATGGCCACACTCGCACAGCAATCGCTTGGTCTGGGCCAGCACCCGGCCTTGCTGGTGATCGACACCACGGTGGGTTTCACCTCGCCCGACTCCCCTCTGGGCACCCAGGGTGCGCCCGCGGTAGCCAACATCGCGCGGCTGGTCCAGGCTTTTCGCGCACATGGCTGGCCGGTGGTCTTTACCGTGAATGCCTATGCCAGCGCGGATGAAGCCGCCGTGTTTCGTCGCAAGCTTCCGGTGCTCAACGAACTGGTCGAGGGTGGTCGCTGGGCGCAGATCGATCCGGCCCTGACCGTCCTGCCCGGTGATCTGGTGTTGCGCAAGACCGTACCGAGCGCCTTCTTCGATTCCCCCCTGCGTGCGCGTCTGCGTGAGTGGGGTGTCGACAGTACGGTGCTGTGCGGCTTTTCCACCAGCGGCTGTGTGCGGGCGTCTGCGGTGGATGCCCTGCAGTCCGATTTCATGGTGACCGTGGTCGAGGATGCCTGTGGCGATCGCGATGCCGAGGCGCATCGTTACAACCTGCGTGACCTGAAACTGAAGACAGGTGATGTGGTGCTGACCACCGATTTTCTTGCGGGTCTCCCGACTGTCTGAGTCGGGTGCTTTCCTCTCCCCCGAGGCGATGGGTTACACTTTTTCCACAGGCTGAAACGGGGATTCCCCTCCGCGGCATGATCCGCTGGAGGTGCGCCCCGGTGTTTCCAGGGGGAAATCATGGGTGCTTCGATCTACGAGCAGGGTCTCGACAGGAACCCCGCCAATTACGTGGCCCAGTCGCCGCTCAGTTTCATCGAGCGCACTGCGCAGGTCTATCCGGATCGCCTCGCTGTGGTGCACGGCGATCTGCGTCAGACCTGGGGTCAGACCTATTCCCGTTGCAGGCAGCTTGCGTCCGCACTCGCACGCCGGGGTATTGGTCGATTCGACACGGTC
>CAYYDO010000019.1:0-4410 GCA_964470595.1 uncultured Burkholderiaceae bacterium
CGCTGCATTCGTGTGGTGCTGCGCCATAGGGCACCTCGACCACAGCTTCAACGGTAAAGAAAGGAATCTTCGTCTGATCCGGCATGCGTCGAATCTGGTCATTCGAGATGATGCGTTCGGTGGTCAGAATGACCCGCTTGGCCGCCATGGCCAGGTCGATATCCATGAACTGCAGGCCATCCATCTGGGCATTCCCATAGGGGTCGCAGCGTGGAACATGAATGATCGCCACATCGGGATTGAGCGCCGGTATCAACAGAAGATCTTCGCCGGTGAACGGACAGGTCATCGGCTTGGCCTCGGGCCGGCGACCGATCAGGTCCGAACCCAGCATGGAACGCATGGGCAGGAAGGGCAGACCCATGGCACCGGCACGAAAGCGCATGCCCATCGCCATATGGCTCCACTCCTCATAGACCGTGGCGCCGGATTCGACATGATGTCGCATCACCTTCGAGACACCCCACACGATTCCCTGACTGAACCAGCTGGTCATGATCCGGTCGCAGATGCCGGATCCGAAGAGCAGGTCCCCCTCGCTGGAGACGATGCTGCGACAGACGCTGAGATGCTTTTTGCGCGCGCGAATCAGTGCCCAGATCATGGCCATCGGCGTGCGCGACAGCGTGCTGCCACCGATGCCCACGAGTTCTCCGTCGCGGATGGTTGCGGCAGCTTCTTCGAGACTGACAACTTTTTCCCGAAGGCTCTTGTCGCGATTCTTCAGTTCTTCTCGCAACTCAAGATATGGTTTGACAGACATGGATGGTTCTCTCGGTTGGGTGCTTGGTTGGGGTTCTGGCTGGGGCTTGCGGTTGACGGTGTAATGGGAGGTTTGACCAGGGCTCTGTGGGCAGGTTGTTCTATCGACCGAGTCCGAAGATTCGGGCCAGGGCGGAGCGAAGTCGGCTGATCAGAACCGACCACACCACGGACCCCGCATTCAGTTCGGCGGGACGGGTATCGGCCGCGGTGCCGCCTGTGAGGCGCTGACGCAGATTTTCGCCAAAAGCCTCGGTGAGCTTCCTCGCGATGTCGCGCGCAATCGCACCTCTGCTGAATTGCGCCAGCGGACCGGCGAGTGCGTATCCCAGAACGATATCGACCCGCGTGGACTGCCCGGATTCGACTGGCGAGAGCCGATAGCGGACATCGCCCTGTGCGGCGGTGCCTGAGCGCTTGTCACGTGCGTTACCGATGATCCGTCCGCTCATGGCGGCATGGTCCTGTTGCACAAGGGCCGAGCCCTCGAACTCCGCAGTGATTGGTCCTGCACGCACCCGCAGCGCGATCTGCAGAGTCTGCTGCTGCGGTGGACTGGTGAGAGAGAGTCCGGGCAGGCAGGTGGCCACCTCTTCGAGGCGGCCAAAAAAAGCCCAAACCTGATCGGGCGGAAAGTCGACCGTGAAGTGTTCCTCGAGATCGATGAGGGGGCCCGCAGAGGCAGGTAACGACGCTGGTGCGCCCGGGGATGGGGAAGCCGAACCATTCTGTGCGGCAGGGCTCCCAGCAGCCGCAACGGCATGCTGCGTTGTTTGCGAGTCGCCGCGGACGGCTGGACTGTGGGCGCCTACCGGTCCCAGAGGGGCTTTTCGGAGCTCAGTCGTGGATGCAGGGTCGGCCTTGCGCTGTGCGATGACACGTTGAATCGCATGGACGATGCCCATGTATCCGGTGCAGCGACAGAGATTGCCACTCATCTCAATCCGAATGGTGGCCTCGTCCGCATCTGGGTGGCGAAGGATCAGATCCCGAGCTGCCACCAGCATGCCGGGAGTGCAATACCCGCACTGCAGGGCATGCTCTGCAGAGAAGGCCTCGCGTAATTGCGCCATGCAGATGTCGTCCTCAAAGCCTTCGATCGTGGTGACGTCCGCGCCCGAGCAGGCATGTGCGAGCGTGATGCAGGAGCGTGCTGCATGTCCGTCGATGCTGACCGTACAGGCGCCGCAAATTCCGTGTTCGCATCCGAGGTGGGTTCCGGTGAGATCGAGCCGATCACGCAGGAAATCGCCCAGCATGGTGCGCGATGCGACCCCGTCGAGGCTGCAGGTTCGACCGTTGATGGTAATGGTGCGATGGGATGTCATGCGCAGTTCCGCTGTTGGCATTTTTCGATCGCGCGACCCAGAGCAGCGATGCGGATACGGTTATCGATTGGATCCGAGATGCCCTTGCTTTCGAGTTTTTCAAGTGCGATGGCTGTCAGGTCCCCCGGTTCGGGGACGCTGGACGAACTCATCTCGTGATCGACCACGACTGGCGCCGATTCGTTCGCTCCCAGCACCATGCGCAGACGGCGGTGTTCGAGATCACTCCTCACGGCGGCCATGGCATGGGCGAATTCGCCCGTCTTGCGGCATATCTTGCTGTAGCCCCATCGGCTGTCCGCGGACAGCAGCGGGGGTCGCACCGATTCGATCCATTCGCCGTCCTCGAGTCCGATATCGAAGGCCGCTGTCATCGCATCGCTCAGGGATATCCGGCGTGTCTGGTCGGCCTTGCGGATACCCAATGTGGCGTGCATTGCCATCAGGGTGGTGATCCAGTCTGCCGAGGGGTCGGCATGGGCCAGACTTCCACCGAGTGTTCCCCGGTTGCGTACAGCCCGATAGGCGATACCGCGCGCAATCATGGCAAGCGTCTGCCCGGTGGTGCCGGGCACGCAGCCGTCTTCCAGATTTGCATGAGTGACACAGGCTCCGATCTGCAGGTGCTGTGTGTCCGAATCAACAGACTTCAACTCGGGGAGGCGCGAAATATCAACCACGAGGGTCGGTTGCACCAGCCGGAGGTTCAGCATCGGCCCGAGCGACTGGCCTCCGGCCATGATCTTGGCATGATGCCCAGACTGCAGAAGAAGACCGGATATCTCTCTGCTGTCACTGACCTGGTGGTACTCGAAACGGACGGGCTTCATGCAGCCTCCGGAACGCCACTTGCCACGGACGCCCTGTTCTGCCGCGCGGTCTCGATCGCCTCCAGAATGCGACGGGGTGTGACCGGCGAGGTGAGCAACTCTGCGCCCAACGCGTGGAGCGCGTCGTTGATCGCATTGGTAATGGCCGCGGGAGGAGCGATCGCACCACTCTCGCCAATACCCTTCTGGCCGAATCGGCTGTAGGGCGAGGGCGTTTCCAGGTGCAGGATACGAATGTTGGGCACCTCGGTCGGGCCCGGGAGCAGGTAGTCCGAGAAGGTGGATCCGAGTGGTTGCCCCTTGTCATCGAAGGGCATCTCCTCATAGAGGGCGGTGCCGATGCCCTGCGCTGTGCCACCAAAGATCTGTCCGTCGACCACCATTGGATTGATCAGCGTTCCGCCGTCCTCCACGACCACATAGTCCAGGATATCGACCTCGCCGGTGTGGGGATCCACCGCGACCACGACGGCGTGTACGCCGTATCCGAAAGTCCCGGAATCGCGGACCATCCGGTAACCCTCTGTCACCTCGAGCCCGCCGCGATCGACATCGGCCGGCAGGTCCTGCGGACGCAGATACCATGTACGCGCGATCTGTTGCAGCGTCAGCTGCGATGATGGGCCAATGACAACCCCTTTTTCGTAGCGCACGGAGGCCGTATCGGTTTTCATCAGCCAGGCGCCGATATGACAGATGCGTTTGATCAGTGCCTCGCACGCTGCTGCCACCGCACCACCTGACATGACCATTGACCGGGAACCCCAGGTTCCAGTGGAGTATGGGGTCACAGCCGTATCGCCGTGGATGAGGCGAATACGCTGGGTATCCACGCCCAGAATCGTATGGGCCACCTGCGCCATCGTGGTTTCCATGCTCTGGCCGTGTGACTGCGCACCAATGCGCAACTCAAGGCCTCCGTCGGGGGTGATGCGTGCGGTAGCCTGTTCCTGACCGGGAACCATTGGAATGCCCCAGCCCGCGTATACCGATGTCCCGTGAGCCGCCTGCTCGCAGTAAATGGCCATACCGAATCCGATACGCCTTCCGTCGGACTCGCCCCTGCGCTGTCGATCGCGTACAGCAGGCAAATCCACCGCCTCGACCGCCATGGCCAGGGCACGGGGATAGTCGCCGCTGTCGAAATGTTTCTTTGTAATGTTGTCGAACGGCATCTGTTCGGGACGAACAAGGCACTGTTCGCGAAACCGGTGTGGTTCGATGCCGGCCTCGCGTGCGAGGGCATCGAGCACCACTTCCAGCGCAAAACACACGCCTGTGCGGGCCACCCCGCGATACGGAAGGATCGGGCACTTGTTGGTCGCGACGGAATAAGTGCTGCAGGCATAGCCCGGAAAGTCGTAGGGGCCGGGGAGAATGCTTGCTACCTGAGCGGCCTCGAGGCAGGCCGAAAACGGGTATGAGGAGTACGCGCCTGAATCCACCGTGGCTTCGCAGGACACTCCCAGGAAACGTCCCTCGCGGGTGGC
>CAYYDO010000019.1:4420-21121 GCA_964470595.1 uncultured Burkholderiaceae bacterium
AGCCTGTGATGACGTAATGATGCTCACGGCAGTTGGCGGCGGCAGTGAGGTGCTCCCGGCGATCTTCGATCCAGCGGACTGGCTTGCCGATCTTCATGGCCAGCCAGCCGAGGGCGACCTCCTCGGGCAGCAGGATGCCCTTGTGGCCGAAACCGCCACCGACATCTGGTGCGACCACACGAATCTGTTCGTGCGGCAGGCCAAGGCATTCCGAGAGTCCAGTGCGCACAATGTGCGGCATCTGGGTCGAACTGTAGATCGTGAGTTGCTCCAGCCGCTCGTCCCAGTAGGCCACCACGCCGCGCCCTTCCATGGGCGCCTGCGCCTGCCGGCTGGTGCGAACGACCTTCTGCACCTTGATGTCAGCCTGCTGGAACACCTCGGTGTTCACCGATACATGGGTTTCGAGAAAGATGTTGTCGCCCCATTCGTCGTGCAGCAGGGGTGTGCCATTTTCGCGACCGCGAAGCATGTCGACGACGGCGGGCAGTTCTTCCGAGCGCAATCCAATGCTCGACACGATATCTTCGGCCTCGGCCCGGCTCGGGGCAACACACATCGCCACCATTTCGCCCACGTGCCGGATCTTCCCCTGAGCAAGTATGGGCTGGTCCGAGGGTTTGAACCCGGGAAGGCCCGATACCGCGCGTATCGGTTTCACCGCAGTCATATCCTCTGCGGTAAACACGCTGTCGCGGCACCCGTCGGGGATATCGAATCCAAGAATGCGGGCATGCGCCTGGGGACTTCGCAGGAAAGCGACATCCTGCATATGGGGCAAGCGCAGGTCGGCGACGAACTGACCGCGTCCGCGCATGAGTCGTCCATCTTCTTTTCGTGGCAGGCGGGCACCAATGCCCTGGGGACTTTCGGGAGTCGTCATGCCGGTAGCAGATTCATCGAGAGTTTGACGCAGTCACCGCGGTAGGTGATGTTGGCGACATAGATCGCTTCACCCTGATCGTTGATCACGACGCATCGACATGCGACCGTCGGTGCGCTCAGCGAGATGCGCAACAGATTGGCGACGTCTTTTTCCGTGGTCTGCACTTCCAGTGTCTGGTAGGCCTTTTGAATGCGCAGGTCCTGCAACTCGGCCAGTACCGACAGGGCTGTCCGTTTCATGAAATCGTCGCGATGGCGGTCGTAGAGATCTTTGGCCACATGAACACTGACCAGCGCATATGGCACGCCATCCTTTTTCTGGACACTGCGCAGGAATACGTATTCCGCTGCGAGTTGCGCCTCGTCGGGTTCCAGTGTGGGCAGTGCCGGCGGATCGGCAGTCGGTATGAACTGCGGCACATTGCGTTCGATCGCGCGCACCATCCCCGCCCAGCTGGACTCCAGGGTCAGCCAGCGCTTTTCCGTGGAATTCGCCGAAACGAATGTGCCCTTGCCCTGCTGGCGCTTGACCAGTTTTTCTTCTTCGAGCAGTTCGATGGCCTTGCTTACCGTGACCCGCGACACATTGAACTCCGCCTCCAGCTCATCCAGCGTGGAGATCTTTTCCTGCGGTTTCCACTGGCCGGTCTCGATGCGTCTGCGAATGGCCGAGGCGACCTGAATGTATGCGGGGACGCGACTGAGCGAGTCGAGCAGTGGTGGGTTGCGTGCCATGACGTGGTCACCTCCAGGTGGTTGTATCTTACTAATCATAGGTTAATATTGCAACAACTTCATTAGAGCGGAAAGGTTCCCGACGATGGCTACAGTTGTCAATCTCAACGCGGATATGGGTGAAGGTTTCGGGGCCTATGACATTGGCAACGATGCAGAGATCCTGAAGATCATCAAGTCTGCCAGCATCGCGTGCGGCTTTCATGCCGGCGACCCCTGCACCATGCGCCAAGTCGTTGAGCAGGCCCGGGACAGTGGTGTCAGCATCGGCGCACACCCCGGCTTCAACGATCTGTGGGGCTTCGGGCGCCGCAAGATCGACATGAATCCGCAGGAACTCGAGTATCTGATCGCCTACCAGATCGGCGCCCTGCAGGCGATGGCGGCCTATGTGGGCGAGAAGGTGACACATGTCAAACCCCACGGCGCGCTGAACAACATGGCTGCGGTCAACGACGATTACGCACTGGCTGTCGGGCGTGCCATCAAGGTAGTGGACCGTGAACTGATTTATGTGGCGCTGGCTGGCTCACGCATGGAGTGGGCGGCCCAGCAACTCGGCTTGCGTCTGGCGCGGGAAGGGTTTTGCGACAGGCAGTACGACGACGACGGGAACCTCACATCCCGCAAGATTCCTGGCTCGGTGATCAAGGACCCGGCAGTTGCGACCGAGCAGGTCGTACGGATGGTCACCGAGGGAGAAATCATCTCCCGTAACGGCAAACGCATCGCCTGCAAGGTGGACACCCTGTGTGTTCATGGCGATGAGCCGACGGCGATTGCGCTTGCCGGACAGGTGCGCAGGGGCCTCGAGGCTGCCGGTGTCACGATTGTTCCACTCACTCAGATGCCCCTGGAAGGCTGAAGGAAATCTCATGCAGAACAAACCCACTCTTGCAGTTCTCGGCGGTACGGGTGCGCTCGGCACCGGCATGGTCAAACGCTGGGCGAAGGCGGGATATCCGGTAATCATTGGCTCCCGATCGGCCGACAAGGCGGCAGAGGCGGCCCGCGGGCATGTGGCTGCTGCCGGCGCGCCAGCGGTCAGGGGTGCGGACACCCTTTCCGCTGCGCGCGAGGCGGACATCGTGGTTGTGGCGGTGCCTTTTTCGAGTCATGCAGAGACGCTTGCCGAGATACGCGATGTCGTGCAGGGCAAGATCGTGATTGATGCCGTTGTTCCACTCGTGCCCCCCAAGGTGGCTGTGGTGCAGATGCCGCCCGAGGGCTCGGCATCGATGATCGCGCAGTCGATTCTTGGCGATGCAGTGCGCGTGGTGGCGGCCTTTCATAACGTTGGTGCGGCCAAACTCGCCTCGGACGGCCCGGTGGAGTGCGATGTCCTGATTTGCGGCAATGACAAGGAGGCGCGCGAGGCCACCGTCGCTCTGACACGTGATGCAGGGCTGCGCGGAGTCGAGGCGGGGCCTTTGCCGAACTCGGTGGCGGTCGAGGCGCTCACATCCATACTCATCGGCATCAATCGCCGGTACAAGGTGGATTGCGCAGGTATCCGGATCACCGGTCTCGATGCAACTGACGCTGCCTGAGAGCGCCGAACGATGCCGGGTGCGCTGAGTCTCTCGCCCCTGAACGGCATCCCGCTGATCGAACCGGGTGATGACCTGCCGGGAATCCTGGCCCAGGCGCTGGATCGTGCGTCCATCCGTCTGCAGGATCAGGATGTGCTGGTGGTGGCTCAGAAGATCGTGTCGAAGTCCGAAGATCGCCATGTGCAATTGCGGGATGTGACGCCATCGTCGCGCGCCCTCGAGATCGCTGCAGAGACCGGCAAAGACCCGCGTCTGGTGGAGGTGATTCTTCTGGAGAGCCGGCAGGTGATCGCCTACAAGAAGGGCGTACTCATTACCGCACATCGCAACGGCGACATTGCCGCCAATGCAGGCGTGGACCAGTCGAATGTGGCGCAGGATGACGAGGAAGAACGGGTGCTTTGTCTTCCCGCTTCATCGCAACGCAGTGCCGAGCGATTCAAGCAGGCACTCGATGCACGCTATGGTGCCAGCATCGGGGTGATCATCAACGACAGTTTCGGCCGTCCGTGGCGCAATGGCGTGGTGAGTGTTGCGCTTGGTGCCGCTGGCCTTCCTGCGCTGCGCAGCCTGATCGGTCGTCCCGATCTGTTTGGTCGACACATGCGGGTCACGGAGAGCGCCTTTGCGGACCAGATCGCAACAGCTGCAGCGCTGGTGATGGGGGAGACCGATGAGGGGATTCCCGCGGTTCATGTTCGCGGCCTTCGCTGGCAGGAGCCACCCAGGCCCGCAAGTGACCTGGTGAGGTCCAGTGAAGAGGACATGTTCCGATGATGACCACCGCGACCGCATCGGGACAGGTGGTAGCGCTCAGCGGCGGTGTGGGTGGTGCCCGGTTCGTAGCGGGTCTTCAGGCGGTCCTGGCGCCGGGAGCCCTGACAGTGGTCGTCAACACCGGCGATGACTTCGATCATCTCGGGCTGCGGATATGTCCGGATATCGACAGCGTGGTCTACGGGCTTGCCGGGATGTCCGACGAGGGGCGCGGCTGGGGCCGTGCGCACGAAACCTGGAATTGTCTCGAGGTGCTGACCACACTGGGCAGCGACGACTGGTTTGCGCTGGGCGATCGTGACATGGGCGTGCACCTGTATCGCTCGGATGCGCTGCGCAGGGGCCATTGCCTGTCCGAGGTGACGTGCTCGATTGCATCCCGGTTCGGTGTGGTCAGCCGGGTTGTCCCGATGACGAATTCAGAGGTTACGACCGTCATCCTGACCGACGACGGCGAGCTTGCATTCCAGGATTTTTTTGTGCGGTATCGGTGTGAACCTCGTGTCCGGGGGCTGCGCTACGACGGTGTGAGTCGGGCTGCTCTGCCCGAGGCTGCGATCGATGCATTGCAGTCCCCCGATCTGCGGGCAGTATTCATCGCACCATCGAATCCGTTTCTCAGTATCGATCCAATACTCGCCATACCCGGTGTGCGCCCGATGCTGCGTGCACGCGGTGTTCCGATCATTGGCGTGTCGCCGCTGATTGCGGGCAGGGCGATCAAGGGCCCATTGACATCCATGATGGACAGCCTTGGAGTTGAGCGTAGCGCCCGCGGACTGATTGCGCATTACGGGGATGTCGTCGATGCCCTGGTCGTGGACAGCGCTGATTCCGACCAGGCGAGTGCCGTCGGAGTGCCGGTGCGATGCCTGCCGACCCTGATGACAGGTGCTGCCGAGCGGGTCGCACTGGCCCGGCAGGTGCTGGCCTTTGCCGGGGAACTCGCCGATGCCTGATTTCCTCTCCGATATCTGGGCTGCGGTCCCGGTCAAGGCTTTCGGGTCCGCGAAGAGCAGGCTCTCGACAGCCTTGCCCGCCCATCTGCGTGAGGGTCTGGCGCGCGCCATGCTCGTGGACGTGCTCGCTGCCCTGCGCGGTGCCACCCGCATCCGTCACTCAGTGGTCATCACCGCCGACCGGGAGGTCGCAGAGGTTGCGCGTTCCATGGGGGCAGACGTTTTGCACGATCAGCGTTGCGCCGGACAAACCGCAGCGGTCGAGCAGGCTGCAGCCGATTTCCAGGCCAGGGGCATTACCGCGATGCTGACGCTGCCTGGAGATTTGCCTCTGCTGCGCGCTGCCGATGTCGATGCCCTGTGTGCCCTGCTTCAGCTCCCCCGGGGGCTGGTGCTGGCGCCTGCAGGAAATGATGGCGGAACCAACGCGGTTCTCTGTGCGCCGCCCTCCTGCATGCGTTTTCACTTCGGTGATGACAGTTATTCCCATCATCTTCGGGCGGCCTGTGAATTGGGGCTGGAGCCCGTGATTTCAGATGCCGCCGGTTTCCGGCTTGACATTGATCGGCCCGCAGACCTCGAGGCCTTCCTGGCCGCGGGTTCGTCGACACGCGCTCACGCGTTCCTGCGTGAGCAATCCATGATGCACGTATCCGGGGGGATTCTTGGAACCATGGCTTGATGACATCACGACATCGACGCGGGCTGCACAGGCACGCGACGTTGACAGTCTCGTTCGCGCTCCTCTTGCTGATTTAATGACGGCTGCGGCCTGGCGTCGGGATCAGGCGCATGGGCAGCGTGTCTCATTTTCGCGGAAGGTATTCATTCCTCTGACAAGGCTGTGCAGGGATGTCTGTCATTACTGCACCTTCGCCCGCGTGTCCCGCTCGGATCGGGAATCGCCCTTCATGACCATGGAGGAGGTGTTGCGTATTGCCCATCAGGGTGCGCGCGCGGGCTGCAAGGAAGTCCTGTTCACGCTGGGTGACAAACCCGAGTTGCGGTATGCCTCGGCACGCAGAGCGCTTGATGAGCTCGGTCATGCCACCACGCTGGACTATCTCGGCGAGGTGGCCCGTCGGGTGCTTGACGAAACGGGTCTCTTGCCGCATCTGAACCCCGGGGTCATGTCGGCTGCCGAACTTGCGAAGCTGCGTGCCGTATCGGCCTCGATGGGGATCATGCTCGAGAGTGATTCCGATCGTCTGTGTCAGCCAGGTGGGGTGCATTTTGGCTCCCCCGACAAGCAACCCTCGGTTCGACTTGCGATGATCGAGGCGGCCGGCGTTGCCCGGGTTCCATTTACCTCCGGGATTCTGATCGGTATCGGCGAGACCCGCGAGGAGCGGATATCCGCCCTCATGGCCTTGCGCGCCTCGCATGAGAGGCATGGGCACCTTCAGGAAGTGATCATCCAGAACTTCTGTCCCAAGCCCGACACGCTCATGGCGGATCATGCGCCGGCAAGCCTGCAGGAGCATCTGTGGACGATAGCTGTTGCGCGATTGATCTTTGCGCCGGAGATGACCATTCAGGCACCTCCCAATCTGTCTCCCGGTGCGCTGGCTCAGCTGATCGGGGCTGGCATCAATGACTGGGGCGGTGTTTCCCCGATCACGCCTGATCATGTCAATCCCGAGGCGCCGTGGCCGCAGCTGGCCCGTCTGGAGGCGATGACGCGCGCCTGCGGCAAGACGCTGACCGAGCGGTTGACGATTTTCCCAGCATACGCACGCGGGTTGACTGAGTGGACCGATTCGCGTGTTCGGACTCCTGTGCTTCGACTCGCTGATGGGGAGGGCTATGCCCGATCCGATGACTGGTGTGCGGGGGCATCCGTGTCTGCGCCCGATGCCGAGATCGTTGCCATCACGGCGCCGGCTGTGGTCACGCCGTCCGGAGTGGGCCCCCTCGTGGATCGTCTGATGTCCGGTCAGCGACCCGGCATGGACGATATCGCGCGTCTGTTCCAGGCGCGCGGCGATGACTTCACGACAGTCTGCAGAGGCGCTGATGCGTTGCGTCGGTCTGTGCATGGCGAGCGTGTCAGTTTTGTGGTCAATCGCAACATCAATTACACCAACATCTGTTCCTACCGCTGTCAGTTCTGTGCATTTGCCAAGGGGCGAACCACGGAGGACTTGCGTGGCAAGCCATACAACCTGCCGCTTGAAGAGGTGGCGCAGCGGGTCAGAGAGGCCTGGGATCGCGGAGCGACCGAGGTCTGCATGCAGGGTGGTATTCACCCGTCGTTCACGGGTCAAACCTACCTTGATATCTGCAAGGCTGCCAAGGCGGCAGCACCGGATATCCATGTGCATGCATTCTCGCCTCTGGAGGTGACGCATGGTGCCGAAACGCTTGGCATAAGCCTTGCCGAGTTTCTGGCCGAACTCAAGGCGAGTGGTCTTGCGACACTGCCCGGAACGGCAGCCGAGATTCTTCATGATCCGGTCCGCCGCATCATCTGCCCCGATAAGCTCGACACACGGGCCTGGCTTGATGTGATGCGCACAGCGCACGGGATGGGCCTGCGATCCACCTCGACCATCATGTTCGGTCACGTCGAGGGGTATCGCGACTGGGCGGTTCACCTGCTGGCTCTGCGTGATCTTCAGTCGGAAACAGGTGGATTCACCGAATTTGTTCCGCTGCCTTTTGTCCACATGGAGGCGCCGATGTATCGCAAGGGTTTCGCCAGACGAGGCCCCACTTTTCGGGAGGCGATACTGATGCATGCTGTCGGTCGTCTGGTGTTGCACCCTGTGATTACCAACGTGCAGGCGTCATGGGTAAAGATGGGGTCGGGCGGGGTACGCGCATGTCTGGATGCGGGCGTGAACGATCTGGGCGGAACGCTGATGAACGAGAGCATTTCCCGGGCGGCCGGCGCGTCTCATGGTCAGGAAATGGATGCGGTCGCAATGCGTCGCCTGATCGCCTCCAAAGGACGGCTTCCCGTTCAGCGCACCACCCTCTATGGCCTTGCTCCGTCCACAGCACGGTTTGTGGCACACGGCGAGCGGCATGTGTCGATCCCGATCGCGGTGATTTCGGAAACCTGAGCGTCAGACATGTCGGATCACCAGCCCGCACCCGGAACGCAGGTGACTGCGCCCAGTGTCAGCATGACCGCGGATGACATGCTCATGGTGGATTTCGGCACCCATGCGGATGCCAATGACCGGGTCCGTGCGTTCTGGGGGGCCCTGCAGTCCTGTCAATTACCCGCCGGTGTGCGTCCGGTTGCCGGCGTGACCTGCATGGGATTCATGCTCGAGGAGGCTGCGGCCTGCTCTGACACGATCGATGCGCTGCAGGAGCAGATCCTCGCAATGGCGGTGAGCAGCCTTCACGATGCGCCACCCGCGGGACGGGTGATCGAGATTCCGGTCTGTTACGACAGGACGATGGCCCCGGATCTGGATCGCGTGGCCGATCACTGTGGCATCTCGCCCGAGGAAGTGATTCGGCGTCACAGCTCGGGTCGCTATGTGGCGCACCTCATTGGCTTTCTGCCGGGCTTTGCTTACCTTGGAGGCCTCGATCCGTCGCTGTCGGTGCCCCGTCTGTCGACGCCGCGACCCAAGGTGGCTGTGGGAGCACTTGGAATCACCGGTCATCAGTGTGCGATGTACCCGACGGCAAGTCCTGGAGGCTGGAATCTGATTGGCCGATCACCGCGACGACTTTTTGATCCCTCCTGCGATCCGCCGGGGCTGATCCAGCTCGGCGATCAGGTACGGTTCATTCCGATCACGACCGAGGAGTTCGAGAAGCAATGGCAGTCTCGATAGTTGTTCGGCAGCCGGGTCTGCTCACCACGATTCAGGATCAGGGGCGAATGGACTATCTGTCGTCTGCGCTCTCGCGCGGGGGTGCCCAGGATCATGCGCAACTGGAGATGGCCAATCTGCTGGTCGGCAATCTCGAGTCGGCGGCCGGCCTGGAGATCACGGCTCTCGGGCCAACGCTGTTGGTGGAGCAGGCCGTGTGTCTTGCGTGTTGCGGAGCACCTGTACAGGCGACCGTCACCATGGCGAGCGGTCGCAAGCAGTCTTTGCCCATGCATCGTCCCGTGGTCATCGAGGCGGGATCGACCGTGCGGTGGAGTGGTTTCATTCGAGGATTTCGCGCCTGGGTGGCTTTCGCCGGGGGCATCGAGGCGCCTGTCATCCTGGGCAGTCGCAGCAGCCATCTGGCTGCGGAGCTCGGCCCGCCGCGACTTGCTGCGCGTGATCGGCTGTTGCTGGGGCCAGGAGCCGCCTCGCAGACATCACGCATCCTTGCTTCGTTGCGGTCGTCAGGAGCCCCCGGGGATGAGGTTGTGAGTCCCTCATGGTCGATCGCCAATCGCATGCTGGAGGAGTGGCCGGTGATGCGCATCCCGGTCCTTCCGGGTCGTCACTGGGGGTATCTACCCGTCGCGCAGCAGGAATTGCTGATGCAGCGGGAATGGCGTGTCGACTCCAGAAGCAATCGTCAGGGCCTGGCGCTCGATGGGGAAGCGCTCGGCACTGCGGGCTTGCCGAGCATCCTCAGCGAGCCTGTGCGTTTTGGCTCGATACAGTTGCCACCGGGCGGGAAACCTTTCGTGCTCATGGCTGAGCACCAGACCACCGGGGGCTATCCGCGGGTCCTGGAGGTGGCGGGTGCTGCCAGGCCGCTTCTCGCGCAGGCGGGACCGGATGCGCGCCTGCGTTTCGTGATGACCACCATCGAGGACGCGCGACATATGGCGGCGCGACGCCGTCGGGATGCGATGCGCTGGCGTGACGCGATTCGCATGGGATTGGGCGCGATCTGAATGCGCCTTCGGCATGCGCTCATCCGGTCATGACGATGATGCTTGTCTGCACACGTCAGTATCGGTCGATGGTCGACTTGTTTTATCGGGTTTGCCTTGTCAATTCCATATCGTTCTATCAATATGAGGATGCAACTGCAGTTCGAGGTACCGGCGGATTTGCCGCTTTCGTCGCGCCCGCCCTGGGCCGATTGGATTCCGCCAATGCTCGCCAGTTGCGATGGGTATCGCCGACAGACAGGGGAGAGTGACAGTGAAACTTGCCGAGATGTTCGAGAAGCGCGTGGCCCGTTATTGCGACCGCCGCGAGGACTGGTCGACCTTTTCCCTGGAGACGTCGGTCGACCCGGCGTTTGCCCGCGCGCAGCGTCGCTATATCGGTGCCTCAGGATCGGTGGAACACCAGGAGGTGAATTCGGTTGCGCCCGCCGCATTCACGATGTCCTTGCAGACCATGCCCGTGGGCCATCGGATTCCCGTTCACTGCCATGAGACCGAGGAGACGTTTTTCATTCTGGAAGGGGAATGCACCGTGACCCTGTTCCATGAGGGCGAGTCGCTTACGCTTCGCCTCGGCAAATGGGACCTGGTGTCCATACCCCCCTTCATGTATCACGATGTGTGCAATGTCGGTGACATTCCGTGCCCGGTTCAGACGATGCTCTCCAAACCGCGGCCCGATCGACCCCACTATCAGGATCCTCGCCTGCAGGACATTCAGAAGCAGACCTATACCGCCTGATGTTTCACGATATTCACCTTACAGGGAGTCACGAATGAAGCGATTTCTTTCCTCTATCGTTGTGGGTCTGTCCGTCACGATGGCAGCCTCGATTGCCCATGCTCAGACTGTGATCAAGGTGGCGCATGATCAGCCGGAGCGCAGCAGTCATCATCAGGCTGCGTTGAAGTGGAAGGAACTGGTCGAGGCGCGAACGGGCGGCAAATACCAGGTGCGGATGTACCCGGCGATGCTGCTTGGCAGTGGCACACAGATGGTGGAACAGACTCAGGCCGGCGCGCTGGAGGTATCCATCCTGCCCACTGGCTGGATCGCGCCGCTTGCCCCGAGCGTGCAGGTGCTGGACCTGCCCTTTCTCTTCCCCAGTCGCGAAGTGGCCTATCGGGTGATTGATGGTCCGGTGGGGCGCGAGATTCTGGCGCCTCTCACAAAGGTGAATATCGAGGGGGTGACATTCTGGGAGAGTGGCTTCAAGCAGTTCACCGGCAGTTTCCCGATTCGCGAGCCCAAGGATTATTCCGGCAAGAAAATTCGAACCATGCCTGCGCCAGTGATTCAGGAGCAGTTCAGGGCATTTGGATCGACGCCCGTGGCGCTCGATTTCAAGGAACTCTACAGCGCACTTCAGCAACGGGTCGTGGACGGTCAGGAGAACCCCATCGCCACCATTTCGCTGATGAAGTTCTATGAGGTGCAAAAGCACATCACGCTGTCCGATCATGGATTCCTCGCCTATGTATTCATGTTCAACAAGCCCTGGCTGGATGCCCAGCCCGCAGAAATGCGCAAGATTCTTGTTGATACCGCGCGCGAGGCGGGTCGCTTCCAGCGTGAACTGATTGCGAAGTCGGAAGCCGAGCACCTGGATCTGTTCCGCAAGTCGGGCAACGAGATTGCGAAGCTCACACCGGAGCAGAGGAAGTCCTTCGAGCAGGCGTCCAAGCCGGTCTATGACTGGTATGTTGCCAGGCAGGGTCCCGCCATGCTCGACATGATCCGCAAGGAAGTGGCCACCGGCGTCAAACGCTGAACATCTTTCGTGAAGAGCTGGTGAGGGATTTTTTCTTCCGTGTGGATCGGGGGCTCTCGATCCTCGAGCGGGGATTCATCGCCCTGAGTCTGCTGGCCGGGGCCATGCTTCTGTTCGTCAATGTGTTCATGCGCTATGTTTTCCTCGCGCCGATCTCCTGGGCCGAGGAAATGACGCTCTACATGTGCGTATGGCTGGTGTTTGTCGGGGGGAGCGTTGCGGTGCGGGAAAAGGGGCATATCGCGATTGACCTTCTTCCGCATGTCCTGTCTCCGCGTGGCAGGCTCTTGCTGGCGCGTGGGGTGGCGCTGCTGTTTCTTGTGTTTCTGCTGGTGTTCTGCTGGTACAGCCTTCAGCATGTCCTGCGGGTGAAGTCGATTGGGCAGGTGACGCCAATCATGCAGGCCCCCATGTGGCTCACGTACCTGGCGATGCCCGTTGGCAGTGCTCTGATGGCGATTCGGGTGATCCAGGTCTTCTGGGGTGCCGCCGGGGACAAGGACATCCTCGAGGGTCCTGACACTGCCTCCATGAAGGACTGATCTTGGCCCTGACCATTGTCCTGACCTTTGCTCTGCTGTTGCTGGGTCTGCTGCTCACGGTGCCCATGTTCGTGGTGCTGACGGGTACCTCGTTCCTGGTGTTTGCGCTGACCACGCCGATTCCCCTGTCAATCCTTCCACAACGGGTGTTTGCAGGACTCGAGAGTTTTCCCCTGCTGGCGATCCCGTTTTTCATCCTGGCGGCAAACATCATGGGGCAGGGAGGACTCTCCGAGCGTATCGTCGCCTTCATTCGGGTCTTTGTCGGTCACCTGCCAGGCGGACTTGCCGTGACAGTGGTGGTCACATGCATGATCTTTGGTGCCATCACGGGTTCCAGTGCCTCCACCATCGTGGCAGTGGGTGGCCTGCTCTTTCCTGCTCTGGTCAGAGCCGGGTATCCGGAGCGATTCGCCCTGGGTCTGGTCACCTGCTCCGCGTTGATCGGCATGATCATTCCGCCCAGTAATGCCATGATCGTTTTCGGCGCGGTCGCCAATGCATCGATCGGCGCCTTGTTCATGTCGGGCATCGGGGCCGGGCTTCTGTTTTCATTGATCTACGCGGTGTATTGCGTTTCGTGGGCCATTACCCACCGGGTGCCACGTGACAGACGCGCGACCTGGCCAGAGGTTGTTGGTGCCACGCGCAGGGTGCTGTGGGGAATCGGAATGCCGGTAATCATTCTCGGCGGGCTCTATGGCGGAGTGTTCACGGCAACCGAAGCGGCTGCAGTCTCCGTGGCCTATGCGATGTTTGTCACCATGGTGGTCTATCGGCAGGTCAACCTTGCCAGCCTGTGGAAGATCTGCGAGGAATCTGCTCTGGCCAGCGCTCGTGTGCTCATCATGGTTGCGGCAGCGAGCCTGTTTTCCTATTTGCTCACTGTCACAGGCATTACATCTGCGGTGTCGCAACCCCTGCGGGAACTCCAGGACTCCCCCAACCTGCTGCTTCTGGCAGCCAATGTGATGTTCCTGATTGGCGGCATGTTCCTGGATGTGTTCTCCAACATCCTGATTTTCGTTCCGATACTTCTTGGTGTGATGACGAGCGCTGGAATCGGCGCCGTACATTTCGGCATTGTGACATCGGTGAATGTGGACATTGGCAATATCACACCGCCGTTCGGCCTGAATCTGTTTGTGGCCAGTGGCACATTCAACAAGCCCTACATGCTGGTGGTGCGTGCCTGTCTGCCGTGGTTGGGTCTCGCCTTGCTGAGTCTGATGATCATCACCTTCATTCCGGAGATCTCCCTGTGGCTGCCGCAGCAGATGTACCCCGGAATTCGCTGACGCCTCCAGCGTTCAACTGCGACAGGACTGCCAGGTGTTCCTGCGACACGAAGCCCTGTCGAAGGAAGATATCCTGCAATCCGGGCTATGCGGTCGGAGGCCAGGGCATGGGCGCCATCTCCACAGCATGGGCCCGTGCCGCCAGAGGTTCATAGTCGGCGAGCGAGGGGTGGCAAAAATCTTGAATCAGCAGCGTCCTGCGTACCTCGGCCAACTCCTCGGCCTTGCCGGCCCATGCAAAGGCTTCTCTCAGAGCGCTGACTTCGTCGGGCGAGAGCGTTGCGGTCGAGACGATGGGTGGAACAGGTGTCGGCTCGGTGCTCTCCAGGATTCGCACCTGATTCGCGAAATCCGGTTCTGTAGCGCGCAGCAGATCGTGTACAAATCCGTCGAGCGGACCGATGTCGATATCGCCTCGGGAGAGTGCCGCAATCACGCCGCGGGCATTGAGCAAGCCGTCAACGCACTTTCTGTAAAGTGGTTGCTTCCCATCTTGAAACGCGAGCAGCCGATGGCGAAATGCAAAATATCCCGATTGGGAGTCTGGAACCGTGGTTCCCGCAACCCCCCCGAAGGTGTCCTGCAAGGTGCGGTAGGGTGCGTCCGCGCGAACCGCAAGATCGCTCATGTAGACCGGGCGCTGCTTGTAGCGCAGCGGCGAGGGAACTACAGCGGCCAGAATGGTCGGTGCCGGATTCCGCAACGAGACTGGCAGGCCGCACATCATCGCGCAGCCCAGATCGTTGCGTGTCCAAAGTTGCGAGATGAGCAGGGGAGGTTCATGCTCCAGCCATGTCATCGGTCCCACACCGCTCCGGGCGACAACCGCGTCGAAAAGCTGTTTCCAGGCGAGCCGCGTCGGGGTGCTCACCGAGTACATCCGCGCATTCATGAACATCATGGTCTTGATCGCTCCAGATGAAAGTGCATATTCGTAATCTCGGTCAGAGTATCGAGGTGAGCGAGGCCGAGACCATCCTGGACGCTGCCCTGATGGCCGGCATTGACTACCCCTGCGGATGCATGGAGGGGCAGTGCGGCGCCTGCAAGACCCTTCTGCTGAGCGGGCGTATCGCGCCAGGTGAGTCCCGCGGACTCGGGCTTACCGAGAATGAAATCTCCCAGGGCTGGTTCCTTGCCTGTCAGGCCCGACCCCTCTGTGATCTGGAGATTTCGTTTCAGGGCTGATCCGGGCAGCAACACGGCCATTTCTCAGTACTCCTGCTCCAGATCGACCAGATTGTTCAGTTTGCGCCCACGCGCATACCGCACCAGGTTCTGCAGAAACAGATCCAGTGAGCGGGGGGTGTAGTACCCCGCATCGTCAGACGAGGAGTGGGTGGTGATGAAGAGATTGGGTATGTTCCAAAGCGGTGAGCGGGACGGCAGGGGTTCCTGAGGCATGACGTCGAGTACGGCGCCACTCAGATGGCCGGAGCGGAGCGCATCGCCAAGCGCATCATGATCGAGTACACCCGCACGTCCGACATTGACCAGACCCGCCCCGGGTTTCATGGCGCGAATTTCCTTTTGTCCGATCAGCAGTTCGGTTTTGCTGGTCAGGGGTGTCGAAAGAAAGACAAAATCGGCACGCGGCAGCAGCTTTGTCAGCATATCTGGCGTGTGCATCTCATCCACATGACGATGGGGCTTCCCGGTGCGGCGGATGCCGATCACCCTGAGCCCCACTTTCTTGGACCAGGCGGCCGCGCCGCCGCCCATGTGACCCACCCCGACAATCAGGACGGTCTTTCCGATGATGCTGGTATTGAAACGCTGAATCCACTTCTTGCTGCGTGCATTGAAACTCATCGCCGGGATGTAGTTGTTGAGCATCAGCAGCGTCATCAGGAAATACTCATTGGCCCGGTCACCGTGCACCCCGCGGCTGTTCGTCAGTCTCGCACCCGGTGGTAGCCAACTGTCGAAGGGGCGAAGATGTTCGACTCCGGCACCATGGACATGGATCCATTTGAGCGCTGGGGCCAGGGAGGCGATCTTGCGGTGGGGGAAGCGCCAGGCGAACAGCACTTCGGCATCCTTCACCCGTTTCTCGAAATTGCCATCGCCGTTGCCGAAGCTCATGCGGATGACTTCGGCCGCCTCCGGATTGCGTTTGAGTGCGGCCTTGATGCGCTCCCGGGATACATCGAAGATGTCGTCGAGTCCGGGATCGTTCTCGAAATGCACGCGGATAGGTCTGAGTTTATTCATGATGGTGTGAAAGAACGTGATCGAGAATCCATTGGGCAAATCCATGCACAGCGGGTTCATGGAGCGAGAGGCGTCCCATGGGATGCTGCCCCAGGCTGACGAGCCCTTTTTGCTGAAGCTCGGAAATATCGTTGTCTTCCGGAATCGATTTGTCCCAGCGGAAGTAATAGCGGGAAACCGCTGATTCGAAATCGGCGTGATCGATCGTGTCTTTCGGGAAGCAGCTACCGACATTCACCACTGTTCGGCCGGCGGAGACAGGCACCGCCTCGAGAAACCACATGCAATCCAGCGTGACCCCGAGAAACAGCGTCGGATTGATCAGCGCAAAGAATGAGCCAGTTTGTGCCTTGCCACTCAGTGTCGGGATCGTGGGCAGCGGACTGGTTTCACCCGGCAGCACTGCGATCGTTGTGGGACTCTCCATGTAGATGGCTGACCACTGGCCGCTGCGTACAGGCTCCATATCGGTGCGCTGGAGCCCGATTGATCGCTTGTGAACGGTGGGGGTGTGGTAGTCCTCCATGGCGTTCTCGATGTAAATCTTCCAGTTGCATGCCAGATCGAAACTTCTTTTGCGCGTCATCTTCATGTTCTCGAACTGATGACCGGCAAACAGATCGCGGATATCGCCCAGTTGATCGCCAAGAGGAGCGGCGGCGGCATCGAAATTGATGAAGAGGAATCCGCCCCATTGCTCGAGTCGCACCGGGATCAGCGGCCAGTCGTCGGTGCGGAAGTCGTCCATGCCGTCCATCCCGGGCGTGGCGATCAGCTTTCCGTTCAAACCATACACCCAGGCGTGATACGGGCAGGTGATTGCACGGCACTCGCCCTGACCCTCCAGAAGGCGGGTGCCCCGATGTCGGCATGTATTCAGAAAGGCGCGTATTTCGCCAGAGCGATCCCTGACCACGATGACCGAGCGGCCGAAGCGCTCGTGAACCTGAAAGCTACCCGGTCCGGCGTATTCTTCGATGCGCCCAATCATGATCCAGCGCCTGAGAAACATGGTGTCCACCTCCCGCTGGATGGCGAGCGCGTCGTGCGCCCGCGCGCCGGAGAGCGCGTACACCGGGCGCAGGAAGCGCGCCATCTCGTACTTGGAGATGGTGCCTGCGGGGCGGAGGCGGGCGGGGCGGGGCGGGGCGGGGCG
>CAYYDO010000020.1:0-8390 GCA_964470595.1 uncultured Burkholderiaceae bacterium
CCTCCTGGCAGGGATCGCTCTCCTGTGCGCGGCGCAGACCGGCATGGCCCAGGGATCCCGCGAGCAGGCCGACAAGCGCGATGTCCTGCGTCAGGAGTTTCTGCAGCGTCTGCCTCTGGTGTCCCGCTGCCGTGCCGAGGTGGCCGGGGGTGTGGTTCTGCCAGAGGGTGAGACCGCATGGAAATCCGGCTCATTCGAGGTGGAACCCGAGGACGATTTTCAGGTGGTGATCAGCCGGCTTGGACAGTTGTCGCCCCCCGAGCGTGAGACCTGCGAGGCTCAGGGGCGCGGTCTCGAACATGACGATATGCGGCGGATCAACGGTTTCGAGGAGGGCAGCCTGGTCTGCATGCAGCGCGTGTACGCAGATTCGAGGAGGTTGCCGCAGACCCTGGCGTGTCGCCTGAGCACCCTGCTGACACAACCGGTGCACCTGCGATGTCGCAATCTCGATCCGATTCTCGATCCCGATGGAATCTTCGTCGCCCCCAACCTGATGGCAGTGATCACGCTGCCGCAGGCAGTCATGACCAAGGGGCGCTGCCAGGCAGCCGATCGCTATTGAGCGGCGCGGGCGATGAACCCGGCAGGTACGGCCACCGGCGTGCGGGTCGTGTAGTCGAAGAACACGATTCCGGTCTTTCCACGGGCGACTTCACGCGAATCGGTGCAACTTGATACGCGGTACACCAGATCGCAGCCAACCCGCGTGAATTCTGCAGCAGCCATTTCGAAGCGCAGCACTTCGCCACGGAAGGCTTCCGACCGGTACTGAATGGCGGCGTCAGCCACCACAATACCTGCGCCTTCGGTGTCAGCCTCCTTGAAACCGAGCGATTCGAAAAACCGCATGCGTGCCTCGGACACCATCGCGATCAGGGCTGCGTTATCGAGATGGTTGCCGTAATTGATGTGCTGGGTGTAGATCGTCATCTCGGTGACGAAAGAAAACGCAGGCGGCAGATCAATGCGAATACGCGCCATTGAATCAGACTCCGAGCATCATGCGCAGCGGAGACAGCAGCAGGTCGATCGCCAGTTCGCTGATCACCATCAGCGGTCGCATCCACCACTCGGTGATGATGCCGGCGACGAGCAGTGCCAGAACGATGAAAAAACCATAGGGTTCGATGCGCGAGACCATCACCGCCTGCCGCCAGGGCAGCAGTCCGACCAGAATTCGGCCGCCATCGAGCGGAGGAAGAGGAAACAGGTTGAATACCGCCATGACGATATTCACCAGTACCCCTGCGGCTGCCATGGACAACCAGAAGCGCTCCTCTACCCCGACGGCCAGCATGATCAGCAGGGCGGTCTGCCAGAGTATCGCCTGGATGAAATTGACTGCTGGCCCCGCCAGCGCGACCCAGACCATATCCCGTTTGGGCCGGCGCAACTGGCCAAAATCCACCGGGACGGGCTTTGCATAGCCAAAAACGAACTTTCCTGCGGTGGCAAAGGCCAGTACCAGAGGAATCAGGATGGTCCCGACGGGATCGATATGGCGTATCGGGTTGAGTGTGATGCGGCCAAGCAGGTGGGCGGTCGGATCGCCAAAGTATCGCGCCACATAACCGTGCGCCGCCTCGTGTACCGTGATGGCGAAGATCACCGGCAAGGCGAAGATCGAGATGGTCTGAATCAGTTGATCGATGTTCATCTGGCTCCCATTGTCGCAGATCGCTCCCGCGCTGTTGGGTGCGCGCTACCAGAGTCCGCTGGCCACCGCTTCCTCGATGAGGGCCTGTACAGCAGGGTTGATCCGGTTGAGAAAATCGAGTCCTGTTCGTGCTTCGATGTCTCTGACCGAGGTGATGAACTCGTCGATGCTGCGGTTCGGGTGCGGTGCATTGGGCACCACGAACGCAATGGTCTCGACCCGAACGGGATCAAAGACGATCTTGTAGAAATGGGTTGGTACCGCCACCTGATTGGGGCCGATCACCTCGGGCCGGGGCGTCTGAAAGATCGGCCCGGTGTAGATGAACAGTTCGCCGCGTTTCGCCACCCAGCCCCTGATGGTTTCCTCGATGCTGCTCCAGATTCCGCGGTTCATTCCCGGACCGATCTGGGGTGCCATGTTGGAGAGGTAGAAGCTTTCCTCCATGGCCTGTGCGCTCCAGCGCATGTCGGCGGCTGGTGCCATGTGCCCGCGGTCATAACCACTGCCGCGATAATCCTCGAGTTCGGCACGCTGGCCGGGTCTGAGATCCGGATCCGGTTTGAACCGATCGCTGCGCTTTACCCGGTTGACCAGACGCTCGGGCGTCATGCGCTGTGCGACCCACAGGGGCGCCTTGCGTGCGTCATCGTGGGAGAGGGCGAAACCTGTGCGACAGAGCAACTCTCCACGTGCAGCAGGCAAACCATATTCGAGGAATTCGCGGCAGCGCTCGGGCAGGCTCTGCGCCAGAGCGACACCGATGCCGATCATCAGGCCGACACCGCAGAGCGTGCGTGCTGCCCACCTGATCGAGGCTGTCATGCCCTGCTGCCCGACCCTATTTCTTTTTGGGCCGAAAGGCCTTGCATACCGAAGGATCGGTCTCGATCGAGGGCCCGCCGATCAATTCGAGCCCGTAGGGCACGGCCGCGAAAATGCCGTGCACCAGCGTGCTGCCATCGCCATCGCGAACGCCGCCGAGCGTCTCGGCAATCGCCTTGGGTTGCCCTGGAAGATTGATGATCATGGCCTTTCCGCGTATGACTCCGACCTGTCTGGAGAGGATCGCGGTGGGCACATAGTGCAAGCTGATCTGACGCATCTGTTCGCCGAACCCAGGCATTTCGCGGTGAGCGGCCGCCAGAGTGGCCTCGGGGGTGACATCCCTGGGGGCCGGCCCCGTGCCGCCCGTGGTGAACACCAGATCGCAGGCCTGGTCATCAACCAGTTCAATCAGCGTGCGGGTGATCTGATCCTGTTCATCAGGAATCAGTCTCTCCACCGCTTCCCAGGGTGTGATGACCGCGCGGCCAAGCCATTCCTTCAGGCCCGGCAGCCCCAGATCCTGGTAGACCCCCTGGCTGGCCCGGTCACTGATGGAGACAAGTCCGATGCGTGCGCTCATGGCGATATTATTCCCCCATGATGCCCGACCCTCAAAATGGCGCAACGCCGCTCTTCTATGCCCCCGAATATCTTCGGGATCTCGCGTTCAAACTCCTCCAGATGGCCCGGGAACTCGGGGCGAGCGATGCCAGTGCAGAGGTCTCCGAGAGCAGCGGCCTGTCAGTCACGGTCAGGCTGCAGGCGGTGGAGACCATTGAACGAACCCGGGATCGTGCGGCCGGCATCACGGTGTACAGCGGCACGCGTCGCGGACACGCCACCACGTCCGATTTCTCGGACAGGGCCCTTCGCGATGCTGTCGTCAAGGCACTGGATATTGCGCGCTACACGGCTGAGGATCCCTTTGCCGGGTTGCCAGAGGCGGAACTGATCGCGCGTGATCCGCCTCATGTGGCGCTCTATTTCCCATGGCTCATTCAGACCCAGGAAGCGGTTCGGCTCGCCATGAACGCCGAGCGTGCGGCCATGGCGGTCAGCCGGGGCATCCGCAACACCGAGGGCGCATCGGTTGCCGCCCATCACGGACAGTTCTTCTCGGCCAACAGCCGGGGATTTGCCGCCGGATATCCCTACTCCAGGCACTGGATATCGGCCTCTGCCATTGCCCAGTCGGGTGACTCCATGCAGCGTGATGACTGGTACAGCTCCGATCGCAATCCTGCGATGCTCGCGGATCCCGAGTCGATCGGCCGCTATGCGGGGCATCGCGCGCTGTCTCGCCTGAATGCCCGAAGAATTCCGACGGGTCGTGTGCCGGTACTTTTCGAGGCTCCGCTTGCGGGAGGGCTTCTCGGGGCCTTCGTGCAGGCGGTCAGCGGATCCGCGCTCTACCGGAAGTCGAGTTTTCTACTCGACAGCCTGGGTGAGAGGGTCTTTCCGGAGCACATCCGGATTCACGAGGATCCCTTCCTGCCCGGCGCCATGGGCAGTGCACCTTTCGACGACGAGGGCGTGCGGGTGGCAGCGCGCGATGTCGTCGACAGTGGTGTGGTTCAGGGGTATTTCCTCTCCTGCTACTCGGCCCGCAAGCTGGGAATGACATCGACCGGTAACGCGGGTGGCGCACACAACCTGCAACTCGAGAGTCACCACACGAACCCCTCGGATGACCTGCCGGCCATGCTGCGCAAAATGGGGCGGGGGCTTCTGCTCACCGAAGTGATGGGGCAGGGTGTGAACTACGTCACAGGAGATTACTCCCGAGGTGCGTTCGGCTACTGGGTGGAGGACGGGGCGATTGCCTACCCCGTGGAGGAGATCACCGTGGCCGCAAACATGCGGGACATGTTCAAGGGCATTGTTGCGGTGGGTGCCGATGCAATCTGTCGTGGCACCAAGACAACTGGTTCCGTGCTGATCGACGAGATGACGATCGCAGGCGAGTGACTCCGGTTCAGGTGTAGGTGGCCGATACCGCGGTGGTGGGTGACACGCGCACAGCACGGATCACGCCGGCGACACGGCGCAGACGACGCAATACGGTGGCGAGGTGCTGCCGCTCGCGCACTTCAATGGTCAGATGCATGATCGCCAGAGTCTGGTCTTTGGGCGCTGTGTTGGCCCCGACAATGTTCGCGTCGGCACTGGAAATGGCCGATGCCACTCGCGCCAGAATGCCCCGGCTGTCCTGTGTCTCGACATCGAGTTGGCACTGGAACAGCCGCTTGAGGTCCTCGTCCCAGAGAATGTCGGCCCAACGGGAGGGGTCCTTGGCGCGCTGACGTCTGCCTTGAGCGCAGTTGAGCCGATGGATGACCAGCCCCGCCCCGCCCCGCATCAGTCCGATCGCGGCGTCACCTCCGATCGGATTGCAGCAGGAGGCGTACTGGACTGTTGAGCCTTCGCTGCCGTCGATGGTGATCGCCTCGGTACGCGAGGTGAAGTGGGTCTGCGCGATGGCCAGCGCCTGACGGGCATGCACGGGAAGGTCTGCTCCGGATGTTGCCCCCGAGGCCAGGAGTCGGCGCGCCGCCACATTGGCCAGCGTGAGGCCAAGGCCGATGTCCTCCAGAAGCCGATCCCGATCGTGTGCCGAATTTTCCGCGAGGAACTGATGCCAGTCCAGGCGGTCGTCGTCGAGGCCGGTCGCGCCGAGTCCACGCAGCGCCTGCTCCAGAAGGCGTTGCCCGAACCCGATGGCCTCGGCCCGGGTATTGGTCTTCAGCCGATGCCGGATTTCGGCGCGTGCTTTTGCCGTGCGCACGAACGATAGCCAGCTGGGATGCGGATTGGCCTGTGCCTCTGTCTGAATGCGAACGACATCGCCATTGCGCAGCGGGGTATCGAGACCGGCAGCGAGGTGATTGACCTCGGCCGATACGCAGCGGTTGCCAACATCACTGTGCACGTTATAGGCAAAGTCGACTGGCGTGGATCCGCGCGGAAGCTCGCGTATGGCGCCCTTGGGTGTGAACACATAAACCACATCGGGAAAGAGATCGATCTTGACGCTGTCGAGAAATTCGGAGGGGTCTCGCGTTTGCGACTGAACCTGGACGAGTGACTGCATCCACTCATGGGCGCGTGCCTGAAGTGGAGAGATACCCTTGCGCAGGTCTTCCTTGTACATCCAGTGCGCCGCCACGCCGGCCTCTGAAACATGATGCATTTCTTCGGTACGGATCTGGAATTCGACGGGGGTGCCATAGGGCCCGACAACGGTGGTGTGCAGGGATTGATAGCCGTTGGACTTCGGCAGCGCGATGTAATCCTTGAATTTCCCCGGCATGGGCTTGTAGAGGGCGTGCAGCGCGCCGAGGGTCAGGTAGCAGGCGGGGATGTCCTTGACCAGAATGCGAAATCCGTAGACGTCGAGAACCTCGGCAAAACTGAGCTTTTTCTCGATCATCTTCTTGTAGGTCGACCACAGGCTCTTTTCCCGCCCCTCGATCTGCGCATGGATACCGAACCTTGGCAGTTGCCCCTCGATGGCGGTCTGCAGTCGGCTCACCACTTCGCGACGATTTCCCCGAGCCGCAAGCAAGGCCTTGGAGAGAGTGGCAAATCGAAGCGGGTGGAGCCCCTGAAATGACAGGTCTTCCAGCTCACGGAATGCCGCATTCAGCCCCAGGCGGTGAGCAATCGGGGCATAGATATCGAGTGTTTCCTTGGCGATGCGCCGCCGCTTGTCTGCCACGACGCCATGCAGGGTCCGCATGTTGTGCAGACGGTCGGCAATCTTGATCAGGATGACGCGCACATCCCGTGCCATCGCCAGGAGCATCTTGCGGAAGTTCTCGGCCTGCGCCTCCTCGCGGTTGCGAAACTCGACCGCATCCAGCTTGGAGAGGCCATCGACGAGGGAGGCCACCTCCGAGCCGAATCGTTCGGTGATGTCGTGGGTGGTGGCCGCAGTGTCTTCAACGGTGTCATGAAGGAGTGCCGCCATCAGGGCCTGCACGTCCAGGCGCCACTGTGTACAGATTTCGGCAACGGCGAGCGGGTGGGATACATAGGGCTCGCCCGACTGCCGGAACTGCCCGAGATGCGCTTCGTCGCTGAAGCGGTAGGCCGCGCGGAGGCGCTCGCAATCCTCCTCGCTGAGGTAAGCCCTGGCGCGTTCGATGAGCGGGCTTACGGTGACAGCCCGCAGAGCGGGACTGTTCACTTCAGATCGGGACTTTGCGCAGCATTTCGCGACCGATATGGCGGCCAGCGATTTCGCGCAGCGCGGTTACAGTGGGCTTGTCGCGGGATTCGATTTTCGGGCTGGCACCCTGTGCGAGCTGTCGCGCACGATAGGCGGCGGCGAGTGCGAGTTCGAACCGGTTGGGGATGTATTGCAGACAGTCTTCAACTGTGATTCGGGCCATGTCGGATCCTGTGAGGTGCGGTGATGACGCTGTCGGCGAACGCCTCAAGCTCTTTCAAGGCAACGCTAAAGTCTTGATTGATAATAACATCATCGAACTCGCTGGCATGCGCCATCTCGCTCTCGGCGGCGGCCAGACGGCCCTGGATCACCTCCTCGCTGTCCTGGCCGCGGGCGCGCAAACGCGCTGCGAGTTCGTCGATCGAGGGCGGAAGTATGAACACGCTGGCTGGCCGTCGCGCCTGGCCGAACACATCGCGTATCTGCCGTGCGCCCTGCCAGTCGATCTCCAGAATGATGTTGCGCGACGCCGCCAGACGCGATTCCACCCAGCTGCGCGATGTGCCGTAGAAATTTCCATGGACCTCTGCCCACTCGAGAAAGGCTCCCTGGTCGCGCTGCGCCAGAAAGTCGTCGCGGCTTGCAAAGAAGTACTCCCTGCCATGCGTCTCGCCGGGCCGGGGAGGGCGCGTGGTGGTCGAGATCGAGAGGTCCCACTCGGGGTGCTTCGCAAGAAAGGCGCTGACCAGACTTGATTTTCCGGCACCCGAGGGCGCCGCAATCATCAGCAGCTGACCTGACCCTGTCGTATCCCCGGCCTGAACGGACCCTGCAGGGTCAGATGCCTCGTGATCCGGCTGTTCACTCAAGGTTTTGTGCCTGTTCGCGAATCTGCTCGATCAGGAGTTTCATCTCGATCACGATCTGGCTCAGTTCTGCCGAGGCTGACTTCGAGCCCATGGTGTTGGCCTCGCGGTTCATCTCCTGGGTCAGGAAATCCAGCCGCTTGCCCAGGCTCGCCGGGCCAGCGCCCTGTTGGGCGGACCTGCCGAGTGCCTGTTCGGCGGCCTGGAGATGTGCCCCGAGACGGTCTGTTTCCTCGGCGATATCGATACGCAGTCCGAAAAGCGCAGCTTCCTGTCGGATGCGCTCTTCCAGCGCATCCTGTTGGCCTGCGTCTGCAGCCTGCAGGGCTTCACGCAGGCGCTCTGCCAACTTGGCGCGCTGGATGGCCAGCACCTGGGGAAGGAGGTCCCTGGCGCGGGTGAGCAAGTCGCGAAGGGTCGTGATACGCGCCGTGATGACCGACGCAAGACGCTCGCCCTCGGCCTGGCGGCTGTCCTGGAAACGCCCGAGTGCCTCGCCGAGCAGGTCGGCGATGCGCTGATTCCAGTCGTCCTGACCGAGTTGAGGCTCGAGCATGACACCAGGCAGGCGCAGGAGGTCGCTGACTGAAAATGGCGTGATTTCGGGGTGATCCTGCCGAATCTGGTGGGATAGCCGCAGGGCGCTCGCCAGCCCGGATGCGCTGATGCCTGTCTGCGCGAGTCCCGACTCTGTCTTGGCCAGGGAGAGTCGCAGATCCACCTTGCCCCGGTGTATCCGGGCCTGAATCTGGTCGCGGATCGCCGCCTCGGCCCAGCGGAATTCGTCGGGCATGCGTACATTCAGTTCGAAGAAGCGACTGTTCACGCTTCGAACATCGAGCAGCAGACGACCTGCAGGGCT